>CAMWRN010000005.1 GCA_947176675.1 uncultured Clostridia bacterium
TTGTAAGCTCAGAGTTGATCTTGTCGATGATCTCACTTGTGATATCCTTTTCGCTACCTTCAGTTGCGGGAGTACCGGGAGTCGTTACTGTTGTGGCAGCAACCGGAGCGGTAACTGTTAATGTTGAACCAGCTCCAGCACCTGTGGGAGCACCGGTTAAGCCCAATGAAGCCCAATCAGTAAATGCGGCACCGCTAAAGTCAGCTGCGGTCTTCCAGTTACCATTACCATTGTCATAGTATAATGTGGTATCTGTAGTAATTGTAACGTTATCAGGATCGAAACCAGTAGCGGTTACACCTGCAGAAGGAGTTGCAGTCGCAGCTTTACCGGGAACATTTGTGGTTGTAGCATCAGTTGCAGCCTTACCAGCAGTACCGGAAGTAGCAGCAACAGCCTTCCAGCTATCACCCTGCTTCTGGAATGTGATGTTCAATTCCTTAACGTCTTCAGCTTTAAGACCGAGCTTTTCCCACAGAGCGTTAGCAGCGTCAGCGTTATAGTCGGAGTTATCGAGGATTTCGCCTGCAGCTTCGTCCTTTGTGCGGTTAGCTTCTAAGTACTTAGTAACATCAATAGCCTCAGCTCCGCTTGCAGCAGCCTTAGCCTCCTTGTAGTTGAACTCGCCCTTGTCGTTAACCTTAAGACCGTCAGCCATAACGCCGCCGTTAAGAACAACAACGCCGTTGAAGTCAGTATCAGCGATCTGATCGAGCTCGTCGTTCAGCTGGAGGAACTCCTGCTGAGCAGCTGTACGGTCAACGGGATCGTCGTATGTACCGTTAGCCATCTGGTCAGCCAAAGTCTTCATTCTCTGGAGAATGGAGTCTGTCTCTGTGAGAGCGCCTTCAAAAGTCTGTACCATGGAGATACCGTCCTGAGCGTTCTTAACAGCCTGTGTCATACCGGCGATCTGAGATCTCATTTTCTCGGAAACAGCCAAACCTGCAGCGTTATCGCCAGCGCGGTTGATTGCATAACCGGAAGAAAGTTTTTCCAAGGACTTGGAAAGCTTAGAGTTGTTGATACCTAAGTATCTGTTCGCGTTCATTGCGGATAAATTGTGCTGTACTACCATAATAGTTACCTCCTGTAATATTTGGCAGGAAATCCATTTCCTTGCCTTTTTCGCTAAAGTATGCTTTTGCGAAATTAAAATGGAATTTCCTCATTTTTACACAATATTATACAGGAAGTATAAAATCGGCATATCTCAAAAAGATATGCCGATTAGTGATTATTCCAAATCTTCAAGCCAAAGACGAACACAAGCGTCCGACGGCATGCGCCAGTCGCCGCGGGGCGAAAGTGTCACGCTGCCCACCTTAGGACCATCGGGCAGGCAAGAGCGTTTGAACTGCTGTGAGAAAAATCTTTTCAGGAACACCGTCAGCCATTTTTTTATTGTGTCCCTGTCGAACCGTCCCGCAAAGGACTGCTCCGCTATCCGCAGTATTTTTTTCGGCGGAAAACCGCACCGCACCATATAGTACAGAAAAAAGTCGTGCAGTTCGTAGGGTCCTACAATATCCTCCGTCTTTTGAGAAATTTCGCCCTCTGTCGGCGGCAGCAGTTCAGGGGAAACAGGTGTGGCAAGAACGTCCGCAAGGACTTCCGAAAGCTGCTTGTTTTCTGTATTCATGCTCTCATAGGAAACAAGGTGTCTAACAAGAGTTTTGGGGACGCTTGCGTTTACGCCGTACATTGACATGTGGTCGCCGTTATAGGTCGCCCACCCCAGCGCAAGCTCGGACAGGTCTCCCGTACCTATCACAATGCCGCCGATCTTGTTTGCAATATCCATAATGACCTGTGTGCGTTCCCGCGCCTGACCGTTTTCAAAGGTCACGTCGGTAACGCTTTCACTCTGTCCGATATCGGCAAAGTGCTGACGTACAGCGGCGGTTATGTCTACTTCTTTCAGCGTGACTCCGTAAGCCTCCGCAAGACTTAGGGCGTTACTTTTGGTACGCTTTGTGGTGCCGAAGCAGGGCATGGTAACGGTCACTATGCCCTTGCGGTCAAGCCCCAGCATATCAAAGGCGTGGACTGCAACAATAAGAGCGAGGGTACTGTCAAGTCCGCCCGAAAGACCGATAACGGCAGTCTTGCAGCCGATATGTCTAAGACGTGTTGCAAGACCCGTCGCCTGCATTGTGAGAATTTCCTCACAGCGGCTGTCAAGGTCTTCCCTGTTTGAGGGTACAAAGGGCATAGGCGGGAAGCGGCGTTTCAAATCAAGATTTTTTGGGGTGATTGAAAATTCGCAGGAATCGTATCCGTTTCTTTTCAGGGAGTTTGAGCTGTTCGCCTCAAAAGTGTTCATTTTTCTTCGCTCGGCAATAAGGCGGTGCAAATCTATTTCTCCAAAGGTCAGACCCGTTGTGAATTTTCTGCTTTCACCAACGATAGCGCCGTTTTCGGCAATAAGGTTATGTCCGCTGAAAATCAAATCTTGTGTGGACTCTCCCATTCCCGCGTCCGCATAAATGTAGCCGCAAACGCAGCGTGCCGACTGGCTCTTAACAAGCTGTTCGCGGTACTCGCCTTTGCCAATTACTTCGTCTGAAGCGGAAAGATTGCATATTATGGTCGCTCCCGCCGCTGCAAGACCTCCGGAAGGCGGTTCGGGTATCCACAAGTCCTCGCATATCTCAACACCGATAACAAGCTCCGGTATCTCGTCGCACCAGAAAAGCATATCGCCGAAGCAGGTGTATGACGTATATCTTTCATCATTGTCACCATCGTCAACGTCCTTAACGGCAATATTTCCGCTGCGCCAAGGTGTAAAATGTCTTGCCTCGTAAAATTCCGAATATGCGGGGATATTTTTTTTCGGTACAAGTCCAATTATATTCCCGGCGTTTATTGCGGCGGCGCAGTTGTACAGCTTGCCGTCCACCTCAAAGGGAAGTCCCACAAAAGCAAGCAGATCGCAGTCCGCAGTTTCTCTTGCGATTTTTACAAGAGCCTTTTTGGCTCCGTCCAGCAAAACCTTTTGCAGGAACAGGTCGCCGCAAGTGTACCCCGTAATGCAAAGCTCAGGGAACACAACGAGGGAAACGTCCTCCTCCGCAGCCTGTTTAGTAAGCTCGATAATCCTGTCCGCATTGTAGTCACAGTCCGCAACCTTTATATCGGGAGTCGCTGCCGCGACCCTTATAAATCCGTCCTTCATAGAAAAGCCCGCCTTTCGGAAAAGATGAATATACTATATTATACCTTATTTTGATAAAATAAGCAACGCTTCAGCAGAAAATATTTTTCGCAAGAAAATTATTCAGCGTCCTGCAATTTTCTGCAAGATCAGACGCGCCGCTATGGCTTCCCTTATACAACTCGATAATAATACTGCCGTCAAAACCGTATTTTTTTAATTCGGAAAAAAGTGCAAGATTGTTGTATTCTCCGAAGCCGAATTTGAGACAGTCCCCAGATTTTCCGAAGTCGGAAAAATGCACGTGTTTGATGTTTTCACCCAAAGCACGAACCATGTCCAAAGGGTCTGTTCCCGAACGGTGAGCCTGCTTTGTATCCAGCACAAATGCGGCTTTGTCTCCAAGAGCATTTTTCATTTTCACAAGAAATTCAAGACTGCCGCTTGTACAGCGTGAAACGTTCTCCTGCACAACACAGACGTCAAATTCCTCCGCTGTTTCCTTAAGTCTGCAATATCTTTCAAAATATTTTTCATCGGAGAAAGGATTCTGCGGCTTGTTGCCGTGAAGAACAAAATACCTTGCGCTGAAAAAATTCATGTACTCGAAAAAACGCTTGTAGTAGTCCAGCACATCCGCGACCCTGCGCTCGTATGCGGTAAAAAGCATCATCGGTTCGATACTGCACGTAAACGGGTGTACCGAAACAACGTCAATGCCGTATTCTTTTTGCACTTCCAGCATTTCCCTGCGGTACGGGTCGGACAGCTCACAGTTGGAATTAACAAAAATCTCCGCAGTCCTTACGCCGTTTTCCGCAAGCTGCCGAAATGATTTTTCAACCTCCATTGGGTACAGACAAGCTGTTGACAGACCCGCTTTCATTTTGCCGCCTCCTTATATATTTTAATTGTTATATAACATGTACAATCTAAAATATTTTTGTCAATAATTTAATTCGATATAATTGAGTTATGTAATTTCTTTTTTATGCTGCAAATGTATACCGATATGCCCTATACCGAGAATTATCACCGAAATTATCATAAAAATATTTCTTCCGTACACACCCAGCAACAGGAACGCCGACACAGGCAGCGTCGCACCCGCCACGGGAATACCAAAAAGGCTGCGGTAAAAATCCGACATTGTTTTTTCACTTTTAAAATATCTTACCCAGTATACTTCATAAAGTATCATAAGTATGCAAGCTGCCAAAAGCCAAAGCGACCAAGCGGAAATTTTCCCGAAGTTAAAGTCGGAAAAGATCAGCGCGCAGCAAGTAACCAAAGCCTCTCCGATACGCTCGAAAATAAGCAGGACTTTGCTTTCATTTGCCGCATATTTTTCGTAATCAGCGGGCTGGTTTTTCGTCCAGATCAGGTTTGGTATCATCAGCATTGCAATAAAAATCAAACCTATGTAGGAAAATCCAAAATGCATAAAATTCCTCCTGTTTTACAGCCATACCGCCCAACTGCCGAAGTCAAAAGTCCCGCTGCCGTGATGAAGTTTTCCCTCAGATTTCAGCTTTCGGAATTCGTCCCGCATTTCCGTAATAATTTCAGGTGTTATATCAAGAGAATGATGCGCCGGAAAAACCTTTTTTACAGACAGCTCCGCAATTTTTTCAAGGGACGCAAGATACGCTTCGGGGTCGGTTGAGGGATAGTATGCAAAAAGTGTATCCAGATAAACCAAGTCCCCGGTGAAAAGATAACCTCGCTCTTTCTCCCAAAAGCACATATGCCCGGGAGAATGTCCCGGCGTGTGCAAGACTGTGATAACACGTCCGCCGATATCTATTTCATCACTGTCGGCAAGAATTTTCGCAGGCTTGCCCTGAAAAAATTCGTAGGTGTTCACATCAAAGCCTTCGGGAAGATCGCAGCGGTCGCAGACCATTTCCCGTATCGTTTCAAGGGACAGCGGAAACTTCCCGTCCAGCCACTGAAGCTCCTCTTTGTGGGCGTAAAAGTCGGGGAAATATCTATGCCCGCCGATATGATCCCAGTGAATGTGGGTAGCGACAGCAGTGATATGCTTGTCGGTGAGATTTGAAACTTCTTCAAAAATATTGCAGATACCGAGTCCCGTGTCGATAAGCAGACACTTTTCCGAACCCACAAGCAGGTAGCAGTGCGTCTCCTCCCAGTGGCGGTACTCGCTGATGACGTAGGTATTGCTGTCGATTTTTTCTGTGGTGAACCAGTTCATAAATATTCTCCCTTACTAAAGGGCGGACTAGATCCGCCCTTTCGGTATCAGCTTTTCAGCAGAAATTTAACAGACTTAATTGCAAAGCAAAAGCCTTGCTTAAAGGCATCGTTAAAGACATAGCAGCCGTAGCCGTTTGCCGCGCTCTGAATCAAGTCGGCGGTTTTTTCGTCCGCAACACTTTCGGTGATAAGGTCAAACAGACCGTTCATTGCGCATCTTGTTTTGACGCTTTCATAGGGTGTAAAATCGCTACTTTCGAGCAGCGCGTCAAGGCTGAATTCGTTATTATCCATATAAATTTTCCTTTCATGTCTTGACAAGAAAGGCTTTCCGATGTATAATAAATTTCGGAACGGACTTTCTTGTCTGTTATGGATAACGTAAACTGTACCTTTGGTCCGGAAGCAGTTTACGTTATTTTTTTTCATCGTCTTTTAACCTTTTAATCCCCTCTCTTACAGCCTCGCCTTTGTTGACATTATTTTTTGAGCAGTATTCCGTAAGTATTTTAGAACACTCATCGTCAATTCGTATAGACAGCCGCTCGCCTTTAGGATTATCGGTAGGACGACCTGTTCTTGGTGACAAAACCTTACACCTCCTACTTTTGTCATACATAATTATATATTATTGTCATACAAAAGTCAATATGTAAAAATGCATAAGAATCTGTATGCTTTTTTGTGCACTTCGTTTTAGTACCATTACACTACAGCACTATAAAACTTTCCCAAAAATAACGGCGGACAGCCACCCGTCCGCCGATTTACTGTTTGCCGAAATAATTTTAAGCAGTCTTAGCTTTTTTGCCTTTGGATTTCCTGCCGATCTTGTCCTCAAGAGTGAGCCACAGCGGACAGGTGAAGCATACCGATGAGTACGCACCCGCGATCATGCCGATCATCATAGGCAGCGAGAAAGAAATTATCGAAGTTACTCCGTAAACCGCCGCAACAACAGTTACCGCAAGCATTGCCACGATCGTAGTGATCGAGGTATTTATCGAACGCGTCAGCGACTGATTAATGCTCATGTTGACAATTTCAGTCTTAGTTTTCTTCTTTCTGTAGAGTATCTCGTTCTCACGGATACGGTCGTAAATTACGATAGTGTTGTTAATGGAATAACCCAAAATCGTCAGAACAACAGCCATAAAGTTAGCGTTGATGGACATATGGCAGATAATGAATGTTCCGTAAACTATGATACAGTCGTGGAGCAGAGCAGTTACTGCACATACACCTGCAAGCCAGCCTCCGATGTTCTTGAACCGCAGCGCGATATACACGATAAGAACGATAAAGGAAAGCAGTACCGCAACGATACACTTCAGGAAAAATTCACGTCCCGATGAAGGTGAAACGTCAGAGGATTCCAGAAGCTCAATGTTATTTCCCGCGTACTTTTCGGATATAGCGTTGGAGAGATCTATCTGCTTGTCCGAGGTCAGACCTGTGTTTGAAATAAGCGAAAGCTGGATATTGTTCCTGCCTGTGGAAAAATCTTCACCCACCGTGGAGGTAACGCCTATTCCGTCCAAAGCCGCCGTAGCGTCCGCTTCAAACTGTGCCTGATCAATAGTTCCGTCGTAGATGTATGTCAGGATAGTACCGCCCTTAAACTGAATGTCAAGATTTGCGCCGAAAACAAATGATGAAAGTATCGAGACCGCAATTGCAACAGCCGAAATTATAAAGAACAGCTTTTTGCGCGCGACAAAATCAATATTAAACTTATTGTTCATGTCTGACACCTCCGTAAAGCTTGGGATTTCTCATCGCCTTGAACTTTGAAAGCGAAGCGAGCATGAGTCTGGAGCAGAGTACGCCGAAGAAAAGGTTCAGCGCAACGCCCGTCAGAAGTGTGAAGCCGAACGAATAGATCGTTCCCGCAGTGGAGGGACCGAACATAAAGAACACGAAATGCAGCAGCTTTGAGAAGATGCTGTCGGGAGTACCGAACGCGCCCATAAGGATTATTGCGACCAAAATCATTGTAACATTGCCGTCCAGAATAGCGGAAAACGCTCTCTTGAAGCCGGACTCGATAGAACCGTCAAGGGTCTTGCCGTTTGCAAGCTCCTCCCTGATGCGTTCGGAGGTGATGATATTTGCGTCAACGCCCATACCTACCGCAAGAATAATACCCGCGATACCGGGGATAGTCAGGATAGAGCCGTTCATGAATCCGAAGTAACCCGAAATAAACGCAAGCGTACCTGATACCTGTCCGATAAGGGCAATAACAGCGACCGCACCTGGCAGACGATACATAACTATCATAAATACCGCAATGAACGCAAACGCGATAAGTCCCGCGACCACCATAGCTTCGAGAGCTCCGGAACCGAGGCTGGGAGAAATCGTGGAAAAGCTTGCCGTAACAAGCTTGAATGGCAGTGCGCCCGAATTGATCTTGTTGGCAAGAGCCTTGGCTTCGTCAGCGTCAAAATTACCTGTGATCGAAGCTCTTCCGTCCGTGATAGAGGAATTTACCTGAGGGTATGAGATACAGGTATCGTCCATCCATATCGAAATAACGCCGCGGGTCTGGCTGAGTCTTGTTGTGGCTTCGGCAAATTTTCCCGTTCCCGAACTTGTAAGCTCAAGGCTCACCTGCCATTCAAGATTTCCCGCGCTGTCCTGAGTGTAGGCGGCATAAGCCTCCTGTATATCGGAACCCACAAGGATAACGTTTTCCGCTGTTACGCCCGTATAGAGGCCCGCGTCGTCCACCTCGTAGCCCTCGCGGAAGGTCAGCTCGGCAGTTTCGCCCAGTTCCTTAACGGCTTCCTCCGGGTCAAAATTGGCTTCGCCCTCTTTCCATGGGAATCTTACGATTATACGGTCGTTTCCGTAGTCGATAAAGCTTTCGTAATCGGTAATGCCCAGATTTATCATACGCTGAACGATTACCTCTTTTGCCGCGTCAAGCTGCGCGTCGGTAGCGTCGATATCTCCGGGAGAAGTAAAGGTAACGTCAACGCCGCCTCTTATGTCGATACCGAAGCGGATATTGTCTACGCCCTTGAGATAAACTGTATTCATATCGCCGTAGTACGTTGTCACTCCAAAAATTACGGAAGCCGCAAATAAGAGTATAAGCGCAAAAACGACAAAGAAAACAGGTTTTTTTACTTTTCTCACGATTTAACCTCCTGTTTTGTTACAATCTGCAACACAAATTATCGTTTTATTATAGCATTTTTTTCTTTATATGTCAATACCTGATTTTACTTAAACGCTGTATTCATTTTAGATTTGTCAATAATGGAGTTAAAAAAGAATTAGAACACTACAACGGTAGTTAAGAAATCCTTAACAAAATCGTTAGGAGACTTCCCGTTAAGCGGACGCATGGGAAAATTATTGTATTTTCTGCTGTAAACAACAAGCTGCTTTTTAAAATCATCAAAGAAATAAAACTTGTGAGCGGCATAAAAATATTCATTATCTTTTCTATAGGAACGTTATACCTTGCCATTGCGACGAGGGGCATACGGCTTAATGAGCTTGTGCCTGCTCTCCGCCGGATAAGTAGCAATCATTTCCTGTCAGCATATACTATACCAAGGAGCCGCTGATCAAACCCTAATGGCTTGAAGCCATTATCGGCGGATCCTTAAGATTACTAAAGCTTTGAAAGGAATGAATTTAATGGGTATAACCTACTCCAACAAGGAAGTCAATACCGACAGTATAAGCTGCGGCGGATCGTTCATGGTGACTATGTCCCTTACGGCTTCGCCGGACATTACAAGCAACCCTGCTGATATTGTTCTTATTCTCGACCGTTCGGGAAGTATGGCGGGAAGCCCTCTTGCCAACATGAAAAACGGTGCGAGAAAATTTATTGATATTATCGCTGAGGCTACAGGCGGTACTCAGACCGGTCAAATCGGCGGAGGTAGCCGTATTGCCGTTGTAAGCTTTGCAGACACCGCCACTCAGGATACTCAGCTCATCACATCTGTTGCAGACCTCAAAGCAGCTGTGACCTCTCTTACTGCTGACGGAGACACAAACCATGCCGATGCTTTTGAAAAGGCTTTGCAGCTTTTCCCTGCGGGTACGACAAATCAAAAGGTAATGGTAATGTTCACCGACGGCGTTACAACTGCGGGAGGAAACCCCAACACAGTTGCAACGCTGGCTAAGTCGCAGGGCGTAGTAATTTACGCTATCGGTCTGTCCGGAAACGGCGGAATTGATGAAGACGCTCTTGACGACTGGGCTTCCGACCCGTCCTCCGCATATGTTGCGATCACTCCCGACGACGAGGAGCTTGAAAATCTTTTTGAAAATCTGGCAAACAACATTACCAAAACAGGAGCTACGAACATTGTCCTGAGAGACACAGTTGCTCCCTGCTTCAGAATATCTTCCGTTTTAAACCCCGCAGTAGGTACGGCTACAATGGTAAACTCCAATACCGTTGAATGGCGTATCCCCGCTCTCGGCGTAAGCGGAAGCGAAGGCGCTGTACTTGAATTCAACGTTCAGCACGTTGGTCAGTGCACAGGTACGGTTCTTGTAAACGAATCGGTTTCCTACACCGACACTGAGGGCAATATTGTTGTTTTCCCAGCACCCGAGATCGACGTAAACTGCGGCATTGACGTTATTCCCGAAAGCTGTCCTATTCCTGTTGAAATTCCTGCAACCGGCTGCGGCGACACAATTGAATTTGACGCAGGTGAACTTGTTCTCGAATCTGCGGGTCGTATCCTCCAGCTTGATGTTACTCTTCAAAACGTTTGTCCCAACAAGAGGGTTGCGCTGGCAGTAATCCTGAATGAGACAGACCCTGAAGGCAACGAATACAGAAGAGGCATGAAGACCATGACTATTCCCGCACACACGGAAGCCTCCTGCCGCGATGTAAACGTACGCTGCATCAAGTTTGTTCTTCCCGAGGATCTTGACGTTTCCGGAACAGGTGCGGGAACCTGCAATACAAGAAACTTCAACGCAAGATTTTTTGCAAACTATATTGATTCCGACTTTGAGTGCTGCACAGCGGCAACATGACAAAATCCCTCCGTTTTTCGGAGGGGTACATAAGAGTATTTTTTCAAAGCTCGGCAATGCCGATGAATTCAGCGTCGCTGCAATTGAATTTTGTCATATATGAAAGTCAATAATAAAAAGAGGATATTGCACTAAAATCAATAAGCGCAATATCCTCTTTTTGTTTAAAAATAATTTTTGTGAAATGTCAATTAAGCCTTGCCGACAGAACCGAACAGTTCCATTTTCTCCTTAACGGTAGCCTTGATAGCTTCAAAGCCGGGAGCGAGAAGCTTTCTCGGGTCAAAGCCCTTGCCCTGCTGATCCTTGCCTTCTTCAACATACTTTCTTGTTGCGGCCTGGAAAGCGAGCTGACACTCGGTATTAACGTTGATCTTTGCAACGCCGAGAGAGATAGCTTTCTTGATCATATCCTCCGGGATACCTGTACCGCCATGGAGTACGAGAGGCATATCGCCTACCTTTTCCTTAACGGCAGCAAGTGTGTCAAAAGAAAGACCTGCCCAATTCTCGGGATACTTGCCGTGAATGTTTCCGATACCCGCTGCAAGCATTGTGACACCAAGATCTGCGATCTGCTTGCACTCGTTGGGGTCAGCGCACTCGCCTGCGCCGATAACGCCGTCTTCTTCGCCGCCGATAGAACCAACTTCTGCTTCAAGAGAGATACCCAAAACGTCGCAGGTGTTTACCAAAGCAGTTGTCTTAGCGATATTTTCCTCAATAGGATAGTGAGAACCGTCGAACATGATAGAGGAGAAGCCTGCATTGATGCAAGCCTTTGCGCCCTCGAAAGTGCCATGGTCAAGATGGAGAGCAACGGGTACGGTGATGTTCAGTTCTTCGAGCATACCCTCAACCATACCTACAACGGTCTTATATCCGCACATATACTTGCCTGCGCCCTCGGAAACACCGAGAATAACGGGGGATTTAAGTTCCTGTGCTGTAAGGAGGATAGCCTTAGTCCATTCCAGGTTGTTGATGTTGAACTGACCTACTGCGTACTTTCCGTCACGGGCTTTGTTCAGCATATCCTTTGCGGAAACGAGTCTTGACATAATAAAACATTCCTTTCAATGGGAAATTTCCCGATATTTTCATATAAGCTTATTATACAGTATTTTAACGAAAAAAGCAATAGTTTTTGTAAAATTTTCATGGACGTCAATTTAGCATTTGAATTTAGTGCTCCATAAAAATATCAGTACAAGCAAGCATCAGAAAACCAACCCAAACAATCAGATGGAGAAACAAGCCAAAATCCGAGAGCCGGAAGAATACTTCCAGTTCTCGGAAATGCGTTTTCAGTTCTGTACTTTTGACATCAATACTACACACTCAACATGGCTCGATTGCTCCAGATTGATGTCAAATTTTAGCGGTCGTTCGCTGGAATTTATCAAAGCGTATTTTTGCCTTAAAACACACCGATTTTTACCCTTGTGCGTTCTCGGAAACAGGTCAAAGTGCTTGCTTCTACCTATAATATGCAAACGCACTGGTTTGCCGACCGCTTCAAGACTTTGCTCTGGGGGAACAAGTCTGAAATCCCATTGCCTCAACTCGGCTCAGGCTTTATTTCCTCCACCACCATGCTTTCCCTTGGTAACAATAAATAGTGCGACACTACCAACCGTGCCCACTGCACCTAATACGCCATTTCTAATATTTGCATTCCTTTCGCGTCTGCAATTATCACATAGCTTGTGCTTATTCGTGCTTACAAGTTCGCATCCGCACTTTTTGCAGTAACGAATTTCTGGATCTTTATTATTGTTCATCAGAATCACCTCCGGTATGTTCTGTTTCTGCGGTCAACAAATTATGTACTGAATAGTCAATTTGTGCCTTCGGATCAAAGGCTGTAATCCTTGCTGCAATATCAGTAAACTGATCAACTACTTCGATCCGCTTCTGAGAAGAATTCTCATTGAGCAATAATAATGTATCTCGCTCATTAAGTTTATTTTCCACAATGAATGATTTGAATTCCTCTAAGCATTCCTTGCACGGTTCATATTCTCCCAGCATAGCGTATCCTTCACACTCGGTCTGCACAGAGTTAGTAATGTAACCAAGTGCCTGAAATGCGTCAATTGCCTTCCTGCTGACGTCTTTTTCTCCTCTGAAATCAAGCATCATTTGAAAATCAGACTTCTGGGAATGTTCGGTGATATGATACATATTCTGAGAAAAGTTCCGCATCAATACTCGCTTTGCGTCTGTCGCACTATGTATAACATCCAGCATTGCCGCTTCTCTCAGCTTTGCATCCTGAATCAGCCTTGCCTGCATTAGTTTATCCCTTGCCCCTTCTGCCATAGCAAGACGATCATTCTGAAGTTCTACATGAATCTCTCTTATTGCATCACCAACATATTCTATTTCATCAAGAATCTGAGCCATTACAGCGTGTGTCGATAAATTGTTTAATGACTGTGTGAGATTAGGCGTCAAGGCCATGTCCTCAAGTCTCACCTGTTTAACAAATCCATCTGCGTCACGAATTGTTGGTAGTATTTCCCCCTGATTATCAATGGTGAATCGATAAATTCCTTTATCTATTAAATCCTTCACATAGGAATCCATCTTAGCAACCATAATGTGATCCTTGCCTGCCATAGCTCCTATTACTTCTGCAATTGCTGGAAGCTTTACCTTGATATTTTCCCACTTGCCAAAATACTGAATAAGACTTCTATTATCTTCATATGAGATAATGCTTAGTTCTCCGCGATTCGGCTGCCACTCTTCAATATCATATTCGAAGATCGGAACCATCTCGTATTTGTCCTGCTCACTGATTGGCCTCTTCGGATCGGCACTTTGAAATCCACAATGCGGACACTTCGTAGCTTTATCTGATATTTTTGTCCCGCATTCCGGGCATAGTATTCTGCTCATTTATTCACGACCTTTCCTTTTATTTGATGTTTCATAAGAGGCCTTGTAATTTTTGCGAATTTATTAATCTCACTCGAAAAATTGTGTGAGGAAACCTTAAAAGGTTTAGTCTGCACTCCAGCGAGATTCAAAATCATCATTTGACATTTTGAGACCCGTATTCAGCTTGTCGAGTATATCCTTCCCGCCGGGTGTCATTCTCACGGTCATCAGATATTGCTTTACGGCAGTACGGATATCACGTAAGGAGGCTTTTGCCTTAGTCCAGTTGGGAGGGCTGAATACCTTGTTGTTCTGGCTTGCATCATCAAGTGCAATTTCAAATCCCATATTCAAACACTGACCGGCGAGTTCAATAACTGTGTCAAGAAGGTCGTTGTCCTTGAGCTTCTGCATTGCTACTGCCGGATTCGGGACAAGATCCTGCATCTTATTGATCTCGCAGAACAGAACAGAAACAGCGAAAAGATGGTGGTACGGAGCGTATGCCTTAAGAGCTATCAAAGCCTCGTTCAGTCCAAGCGGATTATCATTGCCCCAATTCTTATAAACCTCTTTATAGAGATCAGAAAGTGCCTGAACCTTTTCAGGACTATATTCCCTATGGAACAGCTGCTCAAAATACTTATCGAAGATTCTGCTCTCACTGTAGGAAATGGTAGGTCTCTGAGAATGCCATGCGATCAGTTGTTTGCCGAGCGATGTCAGATCCACGATATGCGCCGTGTTGTATTTAACTGGATCAGCATTCTCTCCGCGTTTTGTAATGAAGTATCCGTCTGTAAAGTGTTGTTCGTAAGCTTTCTTCATTGCCAGAACGTATTTGTCATTGCTCCTCAAGTCACGAGCTTTTACAGCACTCTGAGAGTTTGTGCATGTGCTGATTTCATCTGCACGCTCTGCATTACTAATCTCATAGAAGCGGAACATTATATAAGCGTCGCTGACATTGCGGACGGATTCACTGCAATTAAAGATCGTACTCAGGGATTGGCAGCCATTCACCACATTCAATTCCTTTACGCTCATGGTTCCATTGACAATTTTGATAGACGAGCAAATTGCCGTTATTCCATTGTGAAGGAAGAAGAACTCCTCTGGATTATTCCGCAGTGTGCGAGCGATTCCCTTATTAACCTTATTCCCGGTACCCAGAGACTGGCGTACATTTTTTCTGAAAAGCGTCCCATCCTTGATGCCGGGAATCTTTATACAATCCTTCAGTGGGATGGTTGCGATAACAGCTCTGGTCGCGCCAATCTGCATCTCCATATATTTCCCTTGTTCAATGGAAAATTCATAATTGATATAGGGACGATTTCGATTCAGTGCCTCGTCATATCGAGCCTGAAGAGTTTCATTGTCAACAAGCACAAGATTTGCGCTCAAGGGTTCGCTCTCCGCAAGTTCCGCCTGAAAAGCGACCAGATCAGCCTTAGCAGAATCCGTCAAACCGGATGTTGTAATCAGTTCAAAGCAAACCTCGTAATCATCCTCCAAAGCTGTAGCTATTTCGCTGATTTTTGCCTGCAGCTTTTCATTAGCCGCCTCCTGCAACTTTGCAAGATTCTTAATTTGAATCCACGACGATGTTACCTCACGAAGAGGTTCTGCATCCACAGTGTCGCCTTTGTAAAACTTTCCCTGAATGATGTATATCGTGGAAGACTGGTCATCGATATAAACCGCATCAATCTGCTTGTCACCGGCTCCATCAGTAATACAGGCCTTGGCCTCAAAGGTATCAAGGTTATGGATATTACGAAGATACCATGCGACAAACCGTTGCCCATCGTTTGGGTAGTTCTTCACATAGTATTCCTGAGCTATGTCCTTCTTTATTTTTTCGTACATAATATTCCTCCGATTTAATGTCTATGGTAGAACGTCACTCATCCTGATATTCAGCAAGAGCATCCGTATCAATTGCCTTAATTTCAAAAGTTTTTCTCGTTGACACGCAGAAATTATACTCAATCATTAGATTTGCAAGTCTCTCACCATCAATCAGAATGATATGATGTGTATTTGCGTAATCCTTAGCCTTCTGTGAAAACTTAGCTGTCGTAACGAAAAGTCCATCGCCGTGCTTTCCGGCAATCGCACCAACAAAGCTCTGAATGTCCGGTTGACCAACAACTCTATCTGGTGCCCATTCCTTAGCCTGCATATAAATCAAAGAGAAGCCGAGCTTGTCCTCCATGATGACTCCATCAATTCCATCATCACCGGAAGCGACTGTTGCATGACTTCCGTAAGCCACAGTTCCATAACCCATCTTTGAAAGAAGATCAACAACGAGCTTTTCAAAGGTGTATGGCGAAATTTTCAGAACCTCACTCAACAAATCAGATGCAAGGCTTGCATTAATCTGCTTGTATGCGTCTTCAAGTTGGTCATCGGGTGTAAGATTCGTCGGCTTTGAAATCGTAGGCACTGCATCATCTCCATTCGTAGAATCAGAGGCGGATGCAAAATCTACAAATGAAGGAAACTGTTCCAGATATTTAGAGTCTATTTTCTCCGGATTTTCTGCAACTACCTTCTTTCCAATTTCCGTAATGACAATAGTGGCGCGGGCAGGACTATCAAGGAGTCCAGCCTTTTTCAGATAAGTCTTCGCCCATCCGACCCTGTTTTTAAACACTGTTTGTCTGCCGCTCGGAAGCATTTCTGCGAGGTCTTCTGATGATAAATTTAGCTGTTGAGCTAACTCGGCAGTAACGTCTTTAATTTTATAGACCTCACCGTCTTTTACTGCTACCAGTAAAGGCTTCATCAATTCATCGTATTTTGGCACTGCCATTGTTAGTCCTCCTTCTTGACTCACTGAAGAGCGGGATCGCTCCCCAGAGGAGTAATTCCGTTTTCTTTGAGCATTTCATTTATTTCATAAATTGAATTCTCAGCACAGGCTCCTAATACGCATTGATAAACGTATCCCTCGCCCTTCATTGAATTTAATTTAAAGTCTGTTTTACCAAGAAACATCTCAGCTTCTGGCAAAGGCAGCTTCAGACCTACGCATAATGCAAGAACCGTCTGGACTGAAGTCGGGTACTCTTCATCGTTTCTCAAACGCTGAATGGTTTTTTCTCCCACAAGTGAGCGGTCAGCCAACTGCTTATTTGAGAGCTTCCTTTCCTTCTGCAGCGCTACCAGCGTCTCAGCAAAGGAACCGGGATATCTACGCATGGCTTCTGAACGGCGCTTTGCGTTCTTGATCTGCTCAAGAAGTGTCTTGTTGTGCGCGTTAAGTTCAAAGGAATATTCAACCTGATTTTCAACCGGCGCGGCATTCCGCATAAACTGCGTGTAATACCTTGCCCCTTGATATTTCGATTGATAGCTATATCCCTTCGAGAAGACGACGCAGCACTCATCCATGTGCGAGAAAGCATATTCTGACAGCGTAGCATTCCCGGACTGATCTCTCGCTATGTATTTCTCGTTATTGAGAACGAGATGACGATCTGCAAAAGTAAACCGTCCGCTGTCAATCAGCTTCTTAAACTCACGATCAAAGCAGTATGCCTTAAATAAATCGGCATAGGGAATAGTGAACGTCTGATTCTTATCCAAGGCACCTGCTTCAAATGAATATCCGCGAACATACTGACCATCCACAAATGGATATGCGCCCTCGGCTTTGGAATACCCCAGATCCATCAGACGAACCTTGGCGGCCTGTCTCGACACATCGAACAGCTCCGCAAGTTCATCAATGACATTCTCATAGGCTGCAATGCTCGCATCATCAGCCCCGCCGTAAACTGCAAGTAGCTGATCTGCCTTCAAGCGCGTCGGTTTCGCAGGCATCAAGATTCTCGGAGCGATGCCTTTGGCTTGCCACTCCATCCAGTCTACAGCCTTCCATTTATCTGAATCCATGGAATTAGCGGCTATCTGACATTGAATTGCTTTTCCCAGATTATCATCGGCACCTATCATTTTCATCAGCACGTGGTATGGCTGATGACGGTGCCAATGAAAACACTCATGTGCCAGCGTAGTGCGCTTTGTTCCTACAGATCTCTCATAGGAAACACGCGGATCAAGATAAACGGTTCCGCGTTTGGCGTTGCGAATTGTAATCTTCCGGTGCTTGTCGAGAACATTCCCGTTATCAAATATGATAGTCCCAAAGTAAGTAAGATCATCCGACAGAGGGACATCTTCGATAACCTGTAGTTTCATATCGCTGGCTATCGTCTCAATTGGAACCCGCATCGGTTTATCCAGTGCTTCCGGACAATACCTTGTCAGGAATTTCTCAGCCTCGTCTTCAAACTGGTCGCGAGAGATAATAGGTACCAGCTCTCCGGACAGACGGTCATTATCAGATTCCTCTTGCGGCTCACAATTACCAACAGACATGATCCGGAACCCGCTCATATCGATGCCAAGAGTAACCTGACAATGGATCTTAAGCCAGCGCTCATTAAAATATCCCTTGCGAGATGCGGACGGCATTTCGACATCGCATGATGCAATTACATCGAAAGCAATCACGCCATCCTCCGGCTGTTCAATATGGATAACATTCTCGATTTCCATATCAATGACCGATAGTCTTTTCGTGTCACCAGAATGATCCTCTTGAATATAAGCTATGGCCGCATCCCGGATGTCGTCATAACGAGATTGGTCGATCAGTTTCTGTAGTGGGCTTTCATCCTGCGCTTCATAGTAGTCCAGTCTGCTGTCGTTGAGCTCTTTACGAATTTCACGCCAATTAGGCATGTACCTATCCATGTGTGCGATGAGTGTAGCATCATGCTTTCTTGTGATTAAATGTGTAAGCTCATGCAAAATAATATAATCAAGGCAGGCATACGGTTTCTGGGCGAGCTGCAGGTTGAACCACAGCTTCTTTTTATCTGTGCTGCAGGCACCCCATTTTGTGACCATATATTTCGTTTGCCAAGAATCACATTTAAGTCCTGTCTGTGCCTCCCACTTAGGCAGACGCTTTTCTATTTCTTCCTTTAGGATCTTCCGATATTCCTCTTTCACATAAGCGTCTCGCTGTTTCACAGTACTCTTGGCGCTCATAGATAGAACAATATTCTGATTCTGAATCTCGAAGCTGTTCTTTTGATTGTCCGGTTTGAAGACAAGAAAGTATTGCTTTCCCCAGATATACATCGTCTCGCCGGAAACATACTGTCGCTTCGATGCTCTTGGCTGATCCTGAAACTGCGCAATAGCCCTCTTGATAAAGCCCAGCTGAGTTCTGGCATAAGCCTCTATAGCTTTATCGTCCACGGATAAAGGCGCAGAAATTACCACATGTCCATCCGGTGGCTTCACCTGAAGGTGCATATTTTTTATATTCTTTTTTTGCACATCAATCGGAATACCGGAAATGACAATGCGCATTAAAACTCCTCCTGCTTCTCGATGATCTTATAGATGCGCTCCACTTCAGAGTCATCACCTAAAATCTCATAGAGTGCTTTCTTTATTCTTCGAATTACGACCTGATTATCTCTGAACCCAGACAGCGCCTGTTTTTTCACGGCCTTGTAAATTCGAAGAGCAAGTTTCTCGTCCTCGCCGGTGTTGTCATAAATGGCCATGAGCGCCTTGCTCTTACGGATGCTTTCCGGATATTTATCGTTATCCTCCGGGCAATCAACATCTTTGGCCAGCTTTATATATTTCTCAAGCATCTCGGCGTAGTCAAGAACTCCCTGCTTACGCTCTTCGATGAGCTTATCAAGGATTTCTGACATCTTTGCGTAGTAGCGCGGATTGACGGTGACCTTTTCAATAACCTTCTTACGGATGTTATTCTCGATGGCCTCTGCTGCACCTTCCTTGTGTCCGCTATCGCCTTCACCGGTAAGCGTCTCACCCTGCTTTGCTACGAAATCCAATAGGGTAAGATCATCAAAATCGCCAATCTTCTCAGCATCCGCTGCCGTGATATAGTTATCAATCATCTTTCTCATATCAGGCTCATAGGCCTTCAAATCGAGGAAGTCACCACTGGCCGTACCAATGGTTTTCTTCAACTCAATGTAGAAAGTGACCTTCTTGTCATATTCATTCAGTTTGCCAGATGAGATGTCATCAACCAGATATGGTTTTGCTTCCGCGAATGCTCTGACAAGACTGCTCACCAGACGATAAAGTTTTTCTCTCAGGCGGGCATAAATCTCGTCGCTCTCCTCCGACTGACCGGAAACACCACAGAAATAATGGATGAACTGGATCTCCCCACGAGGTTCCTCGACGCCTTCGCAGAGTTCTTCGACGGCATCATACACTTCCTCAAAATAGGATACCGTAGCATCATGGCGATCCTTAACAAGTCCTTTTACATCCTCCGGATCATATCCTTCAAAAGCGCCGGAAGTATAGTCCTTCATTGCAGTCTGAAGCTGTCCAAACAGCTGCTTGTAATCCACGATATAGCCGAAGTCTTTACTATCATCATCAAGACGGTTGACGCGGCAAATCGCCTGAAATAGACCGTGATCCTGCATCCTCTTATCGATGTAAAGGTAGGTACAAGGAGGCGCATCAAATCCGGTGAGCAGCTTGTCCACGACAATAAGGAGCTTCATATTTGCAGGCTCCTCTACAAACTTCCGCTTTGCTTCCTTTTCAAATTCCTCCACCTTGGCCTGAACCGATCCCGCATTCGGAAGGTCAGAAGGATCAAGCCCCAGCATCTTCAAATACGTCTCGTATTTGAGGAAGGTTTCAGTATCATCCTCATCGCTGACGGTATCAGTGCGCAGTTCGCCCTTGTTCGGTGTATAGGAAGATATGATGGCGCACTTCTTAAAGCCCATCTGTTGGAAGATTTCGTAATACTTACAAGCCGTAGGAATACCATCAGCTACAAGAATCGCATTACCGTTTCCATCCATCAGACGTGGCTTCATATTAAAATCCTGAATGATGTCCCATGCAACCTTTTCCAGACGAGACCGAGAACTGTATACCTTCTGCATCGTGCCCCACTTCTCCTTGAGCTTTGCTTTAGCACGAGAAGAGAGGCCTCTGGTCTTTACATCAAACCACTGGTCAACACGATCCTGCGAAGATAAATTCTGTGGAACATCACGATACTCATAACGCAAATCCAGCACGACACCATCGGCAACGCCTTCGTTATATTTATAAGCATGGATATATGTACCGAAAACTTCGATACTGATCTTTTTATCCTTTTTCAGCAACGGAGTACCCGTAAAACCGATAAATACTGCATTCGGCATGATAGTCTTCATCGCCGTATGGAGCTTACCGGACTGCGTTCTGTGGCATTCGTCAACAAATACCACAAGATTTCCCTTTGCCTCGAAATCGGCAGGGAGGGAGGCTTTCAGCTCTTCAATATACTTATCGTAGTCATTTTCTGTCGCTTCTCCGCCACGACGGCCAAACTTATGAACCAGAGAGCAAATCAGCGAATCATCATATACATTCAGGCGATTCAGCAAATCCTTACCACTCTTGGTACGAGCAATATTTTCATCCACGCCAGTGAATGTTTTTTCTATCTGCTCATCAAGCTCATCTCGGTCTGTCACAATAAGGACACGGGCATTAAGTTCCGCCCAATGTGTCAGAATCCACTTGGCAAGCCACACCATTGTCAGCGTTTTGCCGGAACCCTGTGTATGCCAAAGAATACCACCTAACGGTTTATCTGGATCTCTGTTCGGATTGTGAAACTCCGTCCTCAGATTATTAAGCCTCTGCTGAGTGCGCTTGATGCCAAAATACTGATTGTAGCGGCACACCTTTTTGATGCCTTTATCAAAGACAACAAAATTCATGATAAGGTCAATAAAACGTTCCTTATCGAACATGGCATATATCTGCTTCAGGAGTTTATTCTCGATGCCTTCGCAGGTTTTACTGATACGAACATCTACTGGATCACGTTCCTCCTCATGTTCTTTGAAGCCGTCATCCTTCCACTCCATATAAAACTTCTCTCCGGTCAGAAGCGTGCCGTAGCGCAGGCCTTCTGATTCGTTTCCGGCCATGCAAAATTGCATCGTGGAAAAGAAGCCCTGTATGAATGAATTCTTCTGGTTCGTCAGATTCTGGCGGATACCTTCGGACACGGAGATGCTGCTTCGCTTTAATTCGATAACAGCCACAGCAATACCATTCAGATAGATGACAAGATCCGGCCTCTTCTCCTGCTGCTCAACAACAGTTACTTCCTCAGCGATTGCAAAGTCATTATTCAGCGGATTGGCCTCGTCGATAAGTTCAACTGTCACCGGAGGCTTCTCCGGGCTCTCACTGACCGGAATGCCGTACTTCAACCGCGAATACACAGTCTTATTGGCATCATAGACTCCACGTGAAAGATTCCCTGCTTCCTGCTGAAGCTGCATAACGGCAGCATCAATCAGTTTGTCTGCATAGCCCTTCAGTCGAAGATACTGGCGCAGGCGATCTTCCTTGATGTTCTTATTCTGATAATCCGACAGGTTACCGATATACTGGTAGCCCAAGATCTCCGGATCTTTAAAGAAGCGGATCACTCTTTCCTGTGTTTTGATTTCGGCATCCCCAATACTCATTCGACAGGCACCTCCTTACACTAATCTGACCTTGCCGGTCAGCAATTCTTCCATCATACCTTGCTTAATTTTCTGATATTTTGATAACTTCTTTTCGAGTCTGTGGATATCTGAATCCATGTCAAAAAGGATACCAGCTATGGCTTCTTGTTCTTCCCTCGTTGGCGGTACATATAAGTCGAACTTCACAAGGTCTTTCTGATATAAGTGATTAATCGTCGACCCCGCTGACAGTTGCTGAAGGAAATCCTTAAATACTGACGACTCTAATACGTAAAACATAAAATGTGCTGTATATGCATCCGTTATAGGCTTTACAAGAAATACACCACTATTTAGTGTCGCTGGTCTGGTTAGGTCAGCCACATATGCAACTTTTCCAATAGTACCGTCTTTTGTAAGAAGGAGATCACCGTTTGAAACCTGAATATTAGGATCTTGTGCATACCTGTCGTAGTCTACATAATGACAACCACTCCAGTTAATCTGGCCGTCTTTAAAATCTGTGCCAGTAATCAGGTATGAATAACCTTCATTCAAATACTCCGCAGTGGTCAATCCCTGCCAGCCAATACGCGCTTTAAGTTTGGAATTCTTGGAGAGGTTAATCTTTACCCACTCTCCATCGAAACCATCCAGTCGCTTCTTCCCGGTGACAAGCATTTGCATTGTCCCCTGACGAATATCCTTTTTCTTCCGGATGAGCTTTTGCTGGTCGAAAATCAGCTTATCTACCTCCGACAAGGTTTTTATTATTTTACCTTGTTCCTCGATACTCTCTGGGTAAATTACATTAAGACGACTCACGATTCCCACGCTTAAACCGTCCATTATTCCTCCCACTGCGAGCCTTGCTGTCTGATCACTCAAATAATGGAACTGATCAGAAAACAATTGCAGAATGTAGTCAGAGCGAACCTTCTTTTCATCAAAACGAAGTCGTATTAAATGTGAATCCATTATCCCGCGCTGTATTGTAGTTGGAACAATAGCGCACTTTCCAATCGTGCCCATTGTACTCATAACAAAGTCACCGGGAAGTATTTCACAGGAATTCAACCGATTAAAATGCTCACGCGTTAAATACCTGTCACCTATATTAAAATCATGTGCATAAACATTTTCCTGTCCATAGACGCGGTAGACTCCGTCGGACAGAAGCATTTCCTTTTTTAATTGACTACCAAACGGCCCGATTTTAATACCATTTGGTTTCAGCACCTCAGTTATCGGACGCTCGACCCAGCCATTTACCATTTGAATCCCATCCTTTCCAGATGAGACTTTACCCTCGTCTCATACTCATTTGTTTCCTTATCAAGCTCCGGAAGCGTATTTTCATACCGTTCAGCGAGCTCAATAATCCTATTGGTCAAGCGATGGGATATCGCCGCATAAAGATCAGCTATACCTGAGAAGATACTGTCAAACCACTTCTTGTTCACCAGTAGTTCCAAAATCTCTTCATCTGTCAGGCTGTCATACCTTGCTCTGCACTTCTCATCAAGCGCCTTGTTCAGATCCTTTACAGCCTTGTTGTAGTCGGACACTTTACCGCAAAGGTCTAAAGCCTGTCTGAGTTGATTTACATCATCCTGCAAGCTCTCCGGTACACTCTCTACTGTACGAATAACAAATAGGCGCAGCATAATAGAAGACTTTGTAACAGTTCCTTTTTCTGTTAATGCGCTTTCGCAAAGCGGGTGTCCCACCAGATATGCCTGAAGACGCTTTTTCTGCATAGGAAGTTGATTCATCAAGATTTCCAGCTCTATGGTTTCCTCCGTCTCTACATGCTGAGTGAGTTCCTCGATCTTAGCATCTAAGTCCTTAGCCTTGACTTTTCCATTTTCAGCTACATCAGCAAGAGCAGATTCTTCGTCGGCGCTCTCAATCAAATCAGAAAGCTGGGATTCAGTTTCTGCGACAACGTTCTCGGCTTCCTCTATGGCATTCTTCTCCTCACGGAAAAAGGTGTCTATCACGATGGCCTTTGGAATCAATCTTCCTTCCCATCCGGTAACTTTCATCTCGCCTTTATTCTTTCCCTGCGTGATTTCCTCTTCGATATTGTCCGTCGCTCTGGCATTGGCATAGCCATCCGGTTCGCTTATGATAAGCGACACGTCATCGTTCATGACCTCATTCCAATAAGCCAGCAGCACTTGATACACATCGTATTTATCAATCAGCGTCAGGTGCTCAAATTCGGCAAGGATATCCTCCGCAAGGATAACAATTAACTCTTTCGCGGATACATCCTCATCAAGGGAAGATAGAGCGGGATATTCCTTGGCCTTCCATGCTGCGAAAGCCTCATCAAGTTTCTCTCCGTATTCTGAGAACTCGGCGTTTTTATATATTGTCTGACGGATATTCCCATGCTCCACATTCAAGCTGTAATACTTCTCGCTAATCGCCGTCAGCAACTCAGCCTTCAGCGAAGGGAACACATCCCAATACTTAGACAGACTGTCAATATCAACCGCCGGAATGCCACCATGAATATGCGCATAGATATCCTGCATATCCTCCGGATCTGTGGAGTCAATATAGCGAGTGATGTTCAGGTTATACCCGTTCTTCTTTTCAATTTCATCGTTTGGTACGAAACGCGCATACTTTGGATCTGTAGTTATCTGCTCATTAAACGTCGTAATGATTCTATAGATATCACGTTCACGCAGACGATTCTTGTTGCCGTCCTTAACGTACCCACGGCTGGCATCAATCATAAAGATGCCCTGTCGGTTTGCAGCGCCTTCTTTATCAATCACGAGCACGCAGGCGGCTATGCCGGTGCCGTAAAACAAATTTGCCGGAAGGCTGATGATGCCCTTAATCCAATGCTTCTTGATAATAGCCTCTCTGATGGTGGCTTCTGCGTTCCCACGGAAGAGGACTCCATGCGGCAAAATAACCGCAGCCTTACCATTTGACTTCAGGGCTTTAAGGATATGCATAAGCCAAGCATAGTCTCCGTTCTTCTCCGGAGGCGTATCTCCATACCCCTCGAACCGGCCGTATTCTTTACCGGCAATTCCATCACGCCAGTTTTTCATTGAAAAAGGCGGATTAGCCACTATGTAATCAAAGCGTTCAAGTACAGAGTTATCCGATTTATCAAGGTACTGCGGATTTGAGAATGTATTACCGCTCTTGATGGTGATTTCAGCCTTACGATGCAGAACGGCATTCATCTTAGCAAGACCGGCTGTCGTGCTTTCTTTCTCCTGACCATAACCCATGATTGGGAATGGAGCTGCATCGATAGCCCGGATTAATAAACTGCCACTGCCGCAGGCCGGATCACATACCGTAGCGCTACTATCAGTGCAACGACTAATCCCCACAACATTAGCAAGAATTCTGGATACCTCAGCAGGCGTATAGAATTGTCCTTTACTTTTTCCGCTTTCCGTAGCGAATTTACGCATCAGGTACTCATATGCATCACCAATGATGTCATCGCCCTCTGCCTTATTACGAGAGAAGTCGAGTTCCGGACGCTGGAAGATGGAAATGAGATCGGTCAACTTATCGACCATTTCCTTACCGCTTCCCAGCTTCTTCTCATCATTGAAATGAGCAATATCAATAACACCCTTCAGGTCAGTATTCTCGTCAGCAAGGCGGGCTATGATTTTATCCATACCTTCGCCGATGTTTTTCTTTCCCTTCAGAGCAATAAAGTCATCAAAGGAGCAGCCCGTCCGTTTCTCCGGATCGGGATCTTTATCATGTGCCTTATCAAAGACCTTAATGTCTTCATAGGCTCCTTTATTCTTAAATTTATCAGTGACATACTTCATGAACAAAAGTGTCAGGATATAGTCCTTATACTCTGAGGAATCCATGCCTCCGCGAAGTTTGTCACAGCTCGCCCATAGCGATGCATATAATTGCGTTTTCTTGACAGCCATCTTTGTCTGCTCCTTGTCTAATGATTTTCTTCGATTTTTCCTTTGAATCAGTCAGCGCTTTTACCGCTCTTAACCCATTCATCGAGTTCGGAAATTTTAAACTTCCACTGTTTTCCGATTTTTTGAGCAGGCAAACCTTCTTTACCATTTCTGATCCAGCTGCGAAGAGTAACTGTTTTGATTCCTAAATATTCCGCAGCTTCATCTATGCTTATCCATTTGTCATTCATGATTTCTTCCATGCTCTCACCTCGTGATTTGAATCTGAATACAGCTCAACTATTTTAGTATACACCATAAATGTGAATTTTTCAAGAGTTTGCTGTTATTTGTTGATATTATTTTTTATTTGTGCGTTCTTGAAAATCCCCACCGGACACAACTATGTCCGGTCTTTTTTTGCCCATTTTTCAATATAAAGCTCATCTTGACCTTCTCGTTTCTGCCTATCAGCACCGCAAAAACGGACATGCCTGTGTCTGAGGTTTCGATCCCTAAAAATGGCATACTTGCCTTAGCACGTGGGAGCCATCTGCGCAGGGTGTTTCCGGTTCCACGTGACTACCGATGACAATCAAATACTGTACCGATCACCGGAAGTGAGGTGCAGCCGAAATGGAGTAATCCTTCGGTATGCCCTCACGCCTGTGGTCTGGTTTTGCATGTCTGGAGCTCTCCATTTCGGCAAAAGCCGAAGGAGGGCTTTCATTATGCAAAACAATGACAATCAGAAGACCTACTTCATCTACGTTCGTAGCACCGGTGAGAAGGTGCCGGTCACCAAGGAACAGCACGACTCCTTCTATAAGGAAGCTGATCGCATCCGTCACAAGGAGCAAGATCACGGCAGGTGCATGTGCCCTTACCGCTTCATCTGGAAGTGCGACGGTGACTGCATCGGCTGCGAATACCATGCGACAGGTGACATTACTTCTCTGGATCAGCCTCTCCCTGATGGCAACGGCACCCTCAGCGACTATATTCCCGACCGCAGTAAGCCAATGGAGGAAGTCATCGCCGACCGTATGCTGCTGGAGCAGCTCTTTGCCAGACTGCGCGAGCTCGACCCGGAGACCGATACCATCATCCAGCTTTGGAAGAATCACCCGGAGGGCATCTCCGACCGTGCCATTGCAAGAGAACTCGGTCGCTCGCAGAAGACCTTCGCGGATCAGATGAAGAAGTACCGCACCGACCTGCGCAGGATTACTGGCGATAAGTAATACCAAGACCAAAAACCACACCCTTTCCGACCACTGTCCCACCTTGGGATGGTGGTCGGAAATTTTTTTATAAAATCCTCCGCTCAAATCGGCAGTTCATCTCCAGTGGAAGGTGAAGGCAAGAGAACACAGCCTTCAGAAAGCGAGGTGAACACATGATGTACCGCAGTTACGCAGACACAGGCGGCAACGTGAACGAGGAGATCAAGCTCCTGAATTCCATCAGTCACGTATCCGCCAGACTGGCAAGGAACCTCTCACTCCTTGCCGCAAGCCAATCCGAGGAAGGAGGAAAAGATAATGTCAAAGATGGCAGAAATGGCACAGACCATCGAAGAGCTCCGCACCGCTGCTGCTTCTATTAATGCCGTAGCAGACTGGCTCTACCAGCAGTTTTCCGGCGATGACAATGAAGCGCAGGCCACTAAAGCTCCCACCAAGAAGGAACCGAAGCCTGAGCTCAAGCTTGAGGACGTAAGAGCCGTCCTCGCCGAGAAGTCCCGCGCCGGTCATACCGCAGAAGTACGCGCCCTGCTTAAAAAGTACGGTGCTGCAAAACTCTCGGAGATCGATCCAGCAAACTACGAAGCCCTGATGAAGGACGCGGAGGTGATCGGCAATGGCAGCTAAAGCACACGCGATCTTGTCCGCATCCAGTTCCGACAGGTGGCTGCACTGCCCGCCGTCAGCGAGGCTCTGTGAAACCTATGAAGACAAAGGATCAGACTACGCTGCAGAAGGTACCGATGCTCATGCGCTTGGCGAGTACAAACTCAAGACCGCACTCGGTATGCCTGCCGACGATCCGACCGACAGCCTCAAGTGGTATTCCGAGGAGATGGAGGACTGCACCAGTGGCTATGCCGAATACGTGCTGGAGCAGGTCGAAGCCGCCAAGGAAACCTGTGCTGACCCGGTAGTTCTTATCGAGCAGCGTGTGGACTTCTCCCGCTGGGTAGAACAGAGCTTCGGAACCGCCGACTGCATCATCATTGCAGACGGTACGCTCCGGGTGATCGACTACAAGCACGGCTTAGGCGTCTTGGTCTCAGCAGAGGAG
>CAMWRN010000006.1 GCA_947176675.1 uncultured Clostridia bacterium
TTGTAGTATAATGTATGTAAAGTGAATTTGCTTTACAATCACTGCTTCCAACGGACAGCAGCAAGAACTTATGATCGCGTAAACTCGGCTTGACGTTCCCCGGCGCTATAGGCAAAAACCGCATATGCGTAAAGGGAAAATGCCGCAAGCCGTTTGTTGAAACCGGGAGAAGTCCCTTATTGATGCCAAAGGAGGAAGCGGCAGCATATATGAACAGCGAAAAAAATCTGCGGGTATCAGTCCTGCTTGATTATTACGCCCCCATGCTTACCGATAAGCAGCGGGACGTTATAGATTTGTACTATAATGAGGATCTGTCATTGTCGGAGATCGCGGAGCATGAGAATATTACCCGCCAGGGCGTGCGGGACAGCATAAAGCGCGGCGAGCAGACTCTCTTTGACATGGAGGAAAAATTCCGGCTTGCGGAACGCTCGGAGAAATATTACGAGCTGACTGAGCAGGTGCTGGATATCGCAAAGAATATTAAGTCCGAATGCTACTACGGCGGCAATGTTAAGCTTGCGGCAAAACTTGCGGATATGCTTCTGCGGCTCGCCGAGGAAAACAGAGACTTGTTTTAAATAATCATGATAAAAGCGGGATATTTTCCGTTTGTCCGAATATAAAACTTTTTTGAAAGGACGGTTTTTATGGCGTTCGAGGGTCTGTCCGAAAAATTAAACGGCGTTTTCAAGCGCCTTAAAAGCAGGGGTAAGCTTACGGAAAACGACGTTAAGGAGGCTATGCGCGAGGTGCGTATGGCTCTTCTCGAAGCGGACGTAAGCTATAAAGTTGTAAAAGACTTTGTGGCTAAGGTCTCGGAGCGGGCTGTGGGCGAAGATGTGCTGAAAAGCCTTACTCCCGGACAGCAGGTCATCAAGATCGTAAACGAGGAGCTTATTGCTCTTATGGGCGACAGCAATGCAAGGGTGAATTTCCCATCAAAGCCGCCGTGTATAATCATGATGTGCGGCTTGCAGGGTTCCGGTAAGACCACCCATGCGGCCAAGCTCGCGAAATTTTTCAAGGAACAGGGCAAGCGTCCGCTGCTGGCAGCCTGCGACGTGTACCGTCCTGCGGCTATCAGTCAGCTTCAGGTAGTTGGTGAAAAGGCGGGAGTCAAGGTCTTTGAAATGGGACAGATCAACCCCGTTACCATTGCCAGAGAAGCGGTCAAGCATGCGAAGGATTACGGCAACGACCTTGTTATCCTCGATACGGCGGGCCGTCTTCACATAGATGAGCAGCTCATGGAGGAGCTTAAAACCATAAAGTCCGAGACCGAACCTAACGAGATAATGCTTGTTGTTGACGCTATGACGGGTCAGGACGCTGTAAACGTTGCAAAGGCGTTCGACGACGCTCTCGGTATCGACAGCGTGCTGATGTCGAAGCTTGACTCCGACACAAGGGGCGGCGCTGCACTTTCCGTTCTGGCGGTAACCGGCAAGCCTATCAAGTTTGTGGGTACGGGTGAAAAGCTTGGGGATTTCGAGCAGTTCCACCCCGAAAGAATGGCTTCGAGAATTCTCGGCATGGGCGATATGCTCACGCTGATAGAACGGGCTCAGTCCACATTTGATGAGGAAAATACCAAAAAGCTGTCCGAAAGGCTCAAGGAAAACAGCTTTGATATGACCGATCTGCTGGACCAGATGAAGCAGATACGGAAAATGGGTCCCCTTAAACAGATAATAGGAATGCTCCCCGGCGTGGGAGATAAGATAAACGACGCGGACATCGACGACAGTCAGCTGGGCAGGATCGAAGCTATCATACTGTCCATGACCCCCGCGGAGAGAGCAAAGCCCTCCATAATCGACCCGAAGCGGAAGCGCAGGATTGCTGCGGGAAGCGGCAACACCGTCGCGGACGTGAACAGGCTTTTGAGACAATTTGAGGAAATGCAGAAGATGATGAAGCAGTTCGGAGTTATGGGCAGGAACGGCAAGGGCAAAAAGAACAAGCTGCGTCTCCCTCCCGGAATGATGCCGCCCATGAGATAAGCCGGTATGGATATTGTTTACTTTATACTGTTCGGTGCGGTGGGGGCGTTCTGTCTTGCCGCAGCGGTCAGGGATTGGAAATGGTTTATCGACTACTGGTCGCACCAAAACGGCAGACCGGGACAGCGGCTGAAAAGCAGGAACGTGCTAAGGTTTCTTATCGGAGCGGCGGGCGTTGCTTTGATACTGTTCGGTACTGCGGTGTTGGTTGGGTTGCTGTAATTACGATTTTTATGGGGGTAAATATGCAGTTCTTATGGATAACGCTGATAGCTCTTGCATTAGTAACATTTGCCTCCCCGCTTTCGTATATATTTGCGGAAAACTGGTACAGAAAAAATCCCGAATATCCAAAAGAAAAGTATTTTTTACAGCTTGAAGCCCTTTTTGGACGCAAATACGTGAAATTCGGATTTTTTGCCGCAAGCGTTATATTCTGGGCGGCGGCGATAATTGTTTTTATTAGTTACGTCTCACTAACGCTTTGATTTTGAGAGGAGAATGTTCTATGAAAAAGCTTTTATCAATTGTGACAGCATTGGCTTTAACCATTTCAATGACAGGTATTGCCGTATCCGCGCACGGCGGACACCACGGCAGGAGACAGCACAGCGCCGATGTAAAGATAGTCTACCACTGCACCGAGGACTGCACCTACTGCGACAATGACGGCGACGGCATATGCGATGACTGCGGAAATTATGGCTACTACTGCGAAAAGGACTGCACCTACTGCGATGATGACGAGGACGGTATCTGCGATAACTGCGGAACAAAAGGTGTTTGCAGTGTTAAACCGAAGGCTAAGTCAAGGCATTGTCACCACTAATTAAGTTCATTACGCAAATGCGTTTTGATATACAAAGATCATTATTCGGAGGTGAATATAAATGGCGGTAAAAATCAGACTGAGAAGAATGGGCGCAAAGAAAGCTCCTTTCTACAGGATCGTTGTTGCTGATTCCAGATATCCCAGAGACGGAAGATTTATCGAAGAGATCGGCTACTATGATTCCAAGACCGAACCCTCGACCGTAAAAGTCGACGCGGAAAAGGCTAAGAAGTGGATGGCTAACGGCGCACAGCCTACCGAGACTGTTAAGAAGCTCTTCGAGAAAAACGGTGTGCTTTAATGCGCTCCGCGGCTTGAACGGCTGAATGTCAGAAAAAGATGTTAAGAGGATATGGGCGGGGGCAGAAGCCTCCTGCCTCAGGTTCTCTTGCTTCTATCAGGAAGGATGAATTTTATGGAAGAATTGCTCAGAAGTATCGTGTACGGTCTTGTTGAGGACAGGGACGCGGTAAAGATTGATATAGACGAACCCGACGCGGACGGCGTTACGGTTTACCATCTGCACGTTGCCTCTGCCGACATGGGACGAGTTATCGGCAAGCAGGGCAGGATCGCTAAGGCTATCCGTACTGTTATGCGCGCCGGTGCGGGCAGAGCAAATCAGAAGATCATGGTTGAGATCGATTGATATACGTGCAGTATTGCTTGTTATAAATATTACGCGGGGAAATAATTTCGGGCGGGAATTTGCCGGGATATTTCCCTTTTTGCGTTGTTGTGCAGTTGGATCACGGAGGAGGTAAGGCGAATGAAGCAATATCTTGAAATAGGAAAGATAGTCGCTGTGCAGGGTCTTAAAGGCGAGGTGCGGGTCGAGCCATGGTGCGATTCGGGAGAGTTTCTCTGCGAGTTTGACACGTTGTATTTCGACAAGGGAAAAACTCCTGTGGAGATAATAAAGTCCCGTGTGCAGAAAAATATCGTTGTTATGAAGATAGCAGGTGTGGACACTCCCGAACAGGCGCAGAACATCAGAAACAAGATACTCTATATGGATAGGAACGACGTGGAGCTTGAGGAAGGTTCATACTTCGTTCAGGACTTGATAGGTCTTGACGTTATTGACAACGACAGCGGCGAGAACTACGGAAAGCTGTGTGAGGTGTCTTTTACAGGAGCAAACGATGTGTACCACATTAAGGGCGCGGACGGTACGGTGCGGCTTATTCCTGCTATACCTGATGTGGTTATTGATACGGATATTACAAATGGTATAATGAAAATTCACGTTCTGGAGGGCTTGTTTGATGACTAAGAGAATACATGTGCGGGTAAAAAAGCGTCCCCTGCGGATAGACATTGCAACGCTTTTTCCCGATATGTGCGAGACTGTTCTGAACGAAAGCATTGTGGGCAGAGCGCGCAGAGCGGGCAAAATAGAGCTTTGGTGTCACCAGATAAGGGATTACTCCACTGGCAAGCACCGCCGCGTGGACGACACACCTTACGGCGGAGGAATGGGCATGGTCATGCAGGCGGAGCCTATTTACCGCTGCTTTACAGAGGTCACAAAAGATTTTGTGCGGAAACCTCATGTTATCTATATGTCTCCAAAGGGTACGGTTCTGACTCAGCAAAAGGCTGTGGAACTGTCTAAAATGCATAATCTTTTCATTATCTGCGGACACTATGAGGGCGTTGATCAACGCGTGATAAATAAGATCGTGGACGAGGAGATATCCATAGGGGACTATGTTCTGACCGGAGGAGAGCTTCCGGCGCTTGTGCTGACCGACGCCGTGGCGAGAATGTGCGGCGGAGTCCTTTCCTCGGAAGAATGCTTTACGGAGGAAAGCCATTTTTCGGGACTTCTGGAATATCCCCACTATACCCGTCCCGAAATATGGGAGGGAGAGCGAGTCCCTGATGTACTGCTGACCGGACACCACAAAAATATTGCCGAGTTTCGCCACAACGAAGCCGTTAAAATAACCAAAGAGAGAAGACCCGACCTATATAAATTGTTCACAGAAAATACCAATATGAACGACAAATGAACTATACCGTACATAAATGTTAAAAAAATTAGTATATATTTAACATAAAAGGGTGTGGAAAATTGGTTATAGGTAATAAATTTCGTTATTATTACCAAAAGTTCAATGTGTTGGTATGCCTGAATTAATTAAAAAGCAGAAATTTTGCCATATGGGCATTTTCGTAACATTTTTTCGTTGACTAACCGATAATTGCAGGGTATAATAATAGCATAAAGAGATTACACATATGACCCCAGTGCAAAAGAATTAAGTTAGGAGAGAGTATTATGTTCGTAAAAGATGTAATGGTTCAGAATCAGGTCGGCCTTCATGCACGTCCCGCTACATTTTTCATTCAGAAAGCGAATGAATTCAAGTCTTCCATCTGGATCGAAAAGGAAGAACGCCGCGTAAACGCTAAGTCACTTCTCGGTATCCTTTCCCTTGGTATTGTGGGCGGTACACAGATCAGGATCATCGCTGACGGCGCTGACGAGGAAGCTGCTGTAACAGGTCTCATTGAGCTTGTTGAGAGCGGTTTTGCTGAGGAAACCAGATAAGCTTTTTATTACTACTATCGGAGCGCAGCGTTTTTTGCCGCGCTCCTTTTATTTTTATGCGGACATTATGCAGGTTTCCGTATATATTATTTCCGTATGAATTTTTTTATTGTCAAAATTGCAAAATCACTTGAAAAAATCCGCGAAAAGTGGTATAATAAATCGAATATACAAACATAAAGAACCAAATGAAAGGATCGGTCGCAAATGGAGTTTATAGAACAGCTCATTAACGGACTTAATCTGGGCAGCATTTACGCCCTTATGGCGCTGGGCTACACAATGGTGTACGGCATTGCGAAAATGCTGAACTTTGCCCACGGCGATATTATAATGGTGGGAGCTTATACGCTGTCGGTGGCGGTGGCAACGCTGAGATTTCCGCCCGCGCTGGCAATAATCGTAAGCATGGCGGTGTGTTCGCTGCTCGGTATCGTGGTGGAGAAGATCGCTTACAAGCCGCTTAGAAAGGCTTCCCCGCTGACGGTTCTTATTACCGCTATCGGCGTAAGCTATTTTTTGCAGAGCCTTGCGCTTTTGATTTTCGGCTCCAACCAGAGAAAGGTCGATTCGGTCATCACGATGAAGCCTATCAGACTCGGCGGGATCGAGCTTACCGGAGAGTCGGCGGTAACTATCGGAGTGACGGTAATTATCATGATTTGTCTGACGCTGTTTATCAACAAGACCAAAACGGGCAGAGCGATGCTTGCGGTTTCGGAGGATAAGGGCGCGGCGCAGCTTATGGGCGTAAACGTAAACAAAACCATTTCCGTTACATTTGCTATAGGTTCGGCTCTTGCGGCAGTGGCGGGAGTTCTGTTTACCTCATCATACGGATTTGTCGGACCCTATACAGGCTCTCTCCCGGGAATCAAGGCGTTTGTTGCGGCGGTTCTGGGCGGAATCGGTTCTGTTCCCGGAGCAATGCTGGGAGGAATACTTCTGGGCATAATCGAAAGCCTTTCTAAGGCGTATATATCCACACAGCTTTCCGACGCGATAGTGTTCGGCGTACTTATAGTGGTGCTGCTTGTAAAGCCTACGGGACTTCTGGGCAAAAAGCGCATGGAGAAGGTGTAAGGAGGAAATTTGAAAATCTTCGATTTTCAAATACGAGTTTTGTTTTCCTCGCTAAAGCTCGGAATTTTGCTGATGCAAAACCACAAAACATCGCGAAAGGAGAGGTGCTCCCATAGGGAGCACGATTAAAAATGAAAAAGCATTTAAAAAATATAATTTCAATTTGTATCGTCCTTGCGGTATATATTCTGATACTTGTACTTGTGCAGTCGGGGGCGCTTTCCCGTCACTACCAGTCGCTGCTTGTTCCTATCGGAATCAACGTTATTCTTGCTGTATCTCTTAACCTTACGGTCGGTTTTTTGGGAGAGCTTACACTTGGTCATGCGGGCTTTATGTCGGTGGGCGCGTATGCGGGCTGTATGTTTACGGTTTACTGCGATCTGCCAACAGCTATAGAATTTCCCCTTGCGCTTATCATCGGAGGTGTTGCGGCGGCTGTTTTCGGCGTAATTATCGGTATCCCCGCTCTCCGTTTAAAGGGAGACTACCTTGCTATCGTTACACTTGCTTTCGGCGAGATCATACGCTCGGTCATCACGAATCTTGATTTCCTCGGCGGCGCGGGAGGATTAAAGGGCATTACCAAATACAAAAGTACAGCAAGCGCGTTTACAACGGTTTTTGCTGTACTTGTGATAACTGTTATCGTTATACGCAATCTGGTCAAGTCGAGACACGGCAGAGCAATATGTTCTATCCGCGATAACGTTATCGCTTCGGAATCGGTTGGTATAAACGTGGTTTTCTACAAGCTGCTGGCTTTTGTTACGGCGGCGTTCTTTGCGGGCGTTGCGGGAGTTTTGTACGGTCACAATCTGGGTATCCTTAAGCCCAATACTTTCGATTTCAACAAGTCCATAGAGATACTTGTTATCGTAGTTCTCGGCGGAATGGGAAGCATTACGGGTTCAATAATTTCCGCTATTGTGATAACGCTGCTGCCCGAGGTGCTCCGCGGTCTGGAAGACTACAGACTGCTCATTTACGCGGTGGTGCTTATCGCAATGATGCTTCTGAACAACAATCCGAAATTCAATACATTTAAGGAAACCCTGAAAGAAAAGATCAGACCCGGCCAAAAGTCCAAGGCTGTAACAGAAATAACCGAAGAAAAGGAGGCTGACTGATATGGCGCTTCTCGAAGTAAAAAATCTGGGAATAACCTTCGGCGGACTTCACGCCGTTGACGACTTCTCTTTCAGTGTTAAAAAAGGTCAGCTTTACGGTCTTATCGGTCCCAACGGCGCGGGAAAGACCACGGTGTTCAATATGCTGACTGGCGTCTATAAGCCTACATCAGGAGGATTTACCCTTGACGGAGAGAACCTTACCGGCAGACCTCCTATCGAGATCAACCGCAAGGGCATTGCAAGAACCTTTCAGAATATCCGTCTTTTTAAGGATATGTCCGTTATCGACAACGTTAAGGTGGGTCTGCATAATGGAAAAAAATATACAGTAGCGGAGGGAATTTTCCGTCTGCCGCGTTTTTTCAAGGAGGAAAAGGAGCTTGACCAAAGGGCAATGGAACTGCTGAGCGTTTTTGGTCTGGAGGGCGAAAGGGACGTGCTTGCATCTAACCTGCCCTACGGAAAGCAGAGGAAGCTTGAGATCGCACGCGCTCTTGCTACAAATCCAAAGCTTCTGCTGCTTGACGAGCCTGCTGCGGGAATGAATCCCAACGAGACCGCGGAGCTTATGGATACGATACGTTTTGTTCGTGATAAATTCGAAATGACTATCCTGCTGATAGAGCATGATATGAAGCTTGTTTCCGGAATATGCGAGGAGGTCTCGGTACTCAACTTCGGGCAGGAGCTTGCTCACGGTGTGACGACCGAAGTGCTCAACGATCCCAAGGTTGTTACGGCATATCTTGGAGAATAACCGTTTTTGAAAGGAGATCAGGCTTTATGGCAATGCTTGAAATAAAAGATCTACAGGTTTCCTACGGTATGATAAACGCTGTCAAAGGGGTATCCTTTGAAGTAAATCAAGGGGAGATCATCGCCCTCATCGGCGCGAACGGCGCAGGTAAAACCACTATCCTGCACACGATAACGGGGCTTGTTCCCGCGAAAAGCGGTTCGATAAGCTTTGACGGCGCGGACTTGATAAAAACTCCCGCGCATAAAATTGTGTCAATGGGAATGGCGCACGTTCCCGAGGGACGGCGTATTTTTCAGGAGCTTACAGTTCTGGAAAATCTGAAAATGGGTGCTTACACAAGAAAAGATAAAAATGAGATATCCGAAACGCTGGAAATGGTCTATAAGCGTTTTCCACGTCTGGAGGAAAGAAAGAGCCAGATCGCGGGAACGCTTTCGGGCGGCGAGCAGCAGATGCTTGCAATGGGCAGGGCGCTTATGTCCCACCCCAAAATTATCCTTATGGACGAACCGTCAATGGGACTTTCTCCACTGTACGTGAGCGAGATATTCGATATCATCAAAGAGGTAAACGCGAGCGGAACTACTGTCCTTCTGGTCGAGCAGAACGCGAAAAAGGCGTTGTCAATTGCAAACAGAGCTTACGTGCTTGAAACGGGAAATATTGCGCTTTCGGGCGACGCAAAGGAGCTTATGAATAACGATTCCGTTAAAAAAGCTTATTTGGGTGAGTGATATGAACAACAAGTTTTACACGGTCTGCGGAATTACCGAGATAGACGGGAAAATACTGCTTGTGCGGCATACCTACGGCTCGGCAAAGGACAGAATACTGCTGCCGGGGGGGATTTGTGACTGAAAACGAACTGCCAACCTCTGCGGCGGAACGTGAAATCCTGGAAGAAACGGGAGTTCGGACAAAGGTAAGGTCGCTTATGGCAATGCAGTTCAAGGCGGAGCAGTGGTGCGCGGTTTTTATTATGGACTATGTTTCGGGTATTCCAAAATCGGACGGATATGAAAACAGCGAGGTACTGCTTTTTTTGCCGAGGAGGCGATAAAGCGTAAGGATATTACAAATCTGAGCAGAGAGATACTCACAGCCTATACGGATAAAAAATATTCCGTTTTGGAGAAAAGCTTATATGTTCCAAAGTCTTCAACTGTGGATAATTATGTGATCTTCGGAATCTGACAAGGAGGATAATTATGGATAATTACGTAATAACCATCGCCCGCGGCTTCGGCAGCGGAGGAAAAACCATCGGCAAAATGCTCAGCGAAAGCTTGGGTATCCCCTACTACGACAAGGACCTTATCAAGCTCGCCTCCGAGGAAAGCGGGATTAACGAGGCGCTTTTCGGAAAGGCGGACGAAAAGGTCAAGGGCGGTATTTTCAGCAAGCCCAAGAAGTATAACGGAGAGCTTGCAAAGCCCGACAGCTCCGGGTTTGTTTCCGAGGAAAATCTTTTCGGCTATCAGGCGGAGATAATAAAAAATCTCGCTGACAAGGGAAGCTGCATAATTATCGGCAGGTGCGCGGATTTTGTTCTCAAGGACCGCAAGGACGTTATAAAGGTGTTTATCTGGGCGGATATGCCTACCTGCATAAAAAATGCCAACATTGTATGCGGTTTGAGCGAGCGTGAAGCCGAGAAGCAGATCGAGCGTACCGACAAGGATCGTTCGGCGTACTATAAGGCTCACACGGGCAAGGACTGGGACGACGTGCGCAATTACGATCTGTGCTTGAACACAAGCCGTCTCAGCTTTGAGAAATGTGTGGAGATCATTAAAAATTATATCAATGTTATTTAAAGGTACAAGAAAAAGTTGCATGTTTTGGACGTGCAGCTTTTTCTATTTATACAGAACTGTCCTGCATTTTCTTGACGGAGGCGGATTTTTCCCGTAGAATGAAATTAAGAGAAGGGAGCCGAAGTGATGCCGCTTCGGTTTTTTATTTTAAGGAAATGATTTTATGGCAAAAGTACAGCAGCAATTTTTAACTCCCAACAAGTACAGCAGACCGCAGATACCGCTGACCAAGGTGACAAAAATCGCCGTCCATTATGTCGGCGGAGCGGGAAGTTCGGCGCAGAACACCCGCGACTATTTTGAGTCCCTGAAAGACCAAATACCCGATCCTACGGGGAAATGGTGGATGAACGGGGACGGTTCCTACAGAACGTTCAAGGGCGAAAAGGTTGGCATACGCTATGTTTCCTCGCACTTTGTCGTGGGACTGGAGGGAGAGATAATCCAGTGTATTCCGCTTGATGAATGGTCTTACTGCACAAATCAGGCTAACGGTTACAGTATTTCCATCGAGACCTGTCACCCTCTTGCGGACGGGAAATTCAACCCCGCAACAGAGCGCAGTCTTATCGAGCTTACCGCAGAGCTGTGCGGGAAATTCGGTCTTACCGAAAAAGACATTATCCGCCACTATGACGTGACGGGAAAGCTTTGTCCCCTTTACTATGTGCAGCACCCAGAGGCGTGGGATAATTTCCGCGCTGAAGTCAGGAAGCTTCTGACGGAAGAAAGCGAGTCCCCGAAAGAGGAGAGTAAAAACTTTCTTGTAAGGGTTCTGGACAGCGCACTGAATATCCGCAGATATCCCTCCCTGACCGCTCCCGTGGACGGAGTTATCACTGACGGCGGCGTATACACAATTACAGAGACTGAATACTGCGGAAATATTCTCTGGGGAAAGCTTAAAAGCGGTGTAGGGTGGATCTCTCTGGGCAGCAAATATGTCAAGCGTTTGGAGGGAACAAAATGAACGGACTGAAAGATTTCGCAAAGGAAATAATTGCGGCGGCGTGTTCCGTGTTCGGATTTGTTTTCGGCGATTGGGACGGTCTCATGTCGGCGCTGGCAGTCCTCATAGTTATGGACTACGTTTCGGGAATTATCGCGGCAGTTGCCGAGAAAAAGCTGTACAGCGCAGTGGGGGCAAAGGGCATTGCAAAAAAGGTTTTCATGCTTCTTATTGTGGCTGCGGCAAATGTTGCAGACATAAACATTATCGGCGAGGGTCACGTTTTGAAAAGCGTTACGGCAATGTTTTACGCTGCAAATGAGTGCATTTCTCTTATCGAAAATGCGGGACGGCTGGGAGTTCCCGTACCGAAAAAGCTGCTTGATGTTCTGGAGCAGCTTAAAAAGAGTGACTGACAAATAAGCAAAATACGGTTCGGGAACAAATTCGTTTCCCGAACCGTATTTTTATTGATTTATTGATATCGCTTGCTGTTCCGTCTGCTTGCTGTTCCCGCTCCGGAAGATTTGTGACTTCCGTAACGCTGACGCTTGAAGTCACGCTTGCGGTCTGTGCGGTAATCACGGCGGTCTTTGTCCTTGCTTTCTCTGCCCTCGTAAAGCTTTATCTTGATCTTCTGACCGTTTATCTTTGTACCCGTCATGGAGTCAATAATGTGCTCCTTGTCCGCTTCGGGGACTTCGACGGTGGTGAAGCGGTCGAAAATATCTATTTTGCCAAAGCTTTTGCCTGTCATTCCTGTGGCGTCCACAAGGGCGCCAAGAACGAAATTCGGCGCGATCTTGTTAGCTCTGCCCACGGAAATTTCCACCTTAACGCTGTTTGCTTTTCCCGAACCTCTTTCCCCTCTGTTAGACCTGAATACAGGCTTTATAAATTCGGGGATATTTTTGGTCTCGGCGGAAAATTTCATTCCCAACAAAGCGGCTGCAATCTGCTCCGCGGAAAAGCCTTCCGCTTCGAGAGCGGCGACCTGTTCGGCGCACTTTGCGTATTTTCCCGACATAACACAGTTCTTGACCGCTTCGGTAACGGCGTTTGCTTTAGCCGCTATTACTTCGTCGCGGGATGGAAGCTCTCTGCGCTCGATGTGCGCTTTTGTGTAGCGAGCAATGTTCATAAGGTCGGAGACCTGTCTCCTGCCGCTTGCGATTGTGTAGGCAACTCCGCTTCTGCCCGCTCTGCCCGTTCTGCCTATGCGATGAATGTAGTACTCGCAGTCCTGCGGGATATCGTAGTTGAACACCGCGTCCACGTCGTCCACATCGATACCGCGGGCGGCGACGTCGGTGGCGATGAGTATGTTCAGTCTGCCGCTTTTGAATGCGTTAAGCGTCTGAGTTCGGCTTGCCTGCTTCATGTCTCCATGGAGTCCCGCCGCGCGGAAGCCCTTGGATACAAGCTGTTCGGAAAGCTCGTCCACCATTTTTTTGGTGTTGCAGAAAATCATGGACAGCTTCGGTTCGTAGGCAAGCAGGAGCATTTGCAGAGCGTCGGTTTTTCTGCCCATTGGAACGTCAAAGTAGAACTGCTCCACGCTGTCTACGGTGCGGGATTTCTGCTCCACGCCTACAACAACGGGGTCGCGCTGATATTTTTCGGTGATGGCCATGATAGGCTCCGGCATGGTGGCGCTGAACAGAACAGTCTGACGTTCTTCGGGGACAAAGCCCAGAATGGTCTCGATGTCCTCACGGAATCCCATGTTGAGCATTTCGTCCGCCTCGTCAAGAATGACCGTCCGCACATTGTCAAGCTTCAGGGTATGGCGGTTGATGTGGTCCATAACACGTCCCGGAGTACCCACCACAATGTTTGCGCCGCGTTTAAGGCTGATTATCTGACGGTCAATGTCCGCGCCGCCGTAAACCGCGCAGGTCTTAACCCAAGGCATGAAGTCGGAGAATTTGTCAAGCTCGCTGCATGCCTGCATTGCAAGCTCGCGGGTAGGGCAGAGTATAAGTATTCTGACGGAATTGCCGTCTCCTTTTTGTATGGACGAGACTGCGGGTATGCCGAAAGCGGCGGTTTTGCCTGTCCCCGTGTGGGAGCGTCCGATAACGTCTTTGCCCATTAGGAGCAGAGGGATAGTTTTTGCCTGGATCTCGGTGGCTTCTTCGTAACCGATTTTTTCCACCGCTTTTAAGATCTCATCCGAGAGTCCCAGATCGCTGAATAACATATTAAGAGTCCTTTCAAGTATTGTTTTGTGAAATTGCCGAGTCTTTTTGAAAATAGATTTTAATTATACCACACACAAGCGGGATTTGTCAACCTTTTAGTGTAAGTGTATTTATGTGTAATTATTAACAAGAGAGGACAATCAGCCGGCAAAGCCGACAGCTTAAAAAAGTTTGCCGGTCTTTCAAGGCTGCGAGGGACGAGGTGGGAGCGGACATGACAGCTCTCATCGCGTTGCAGTTTCATGCAAGGCAAGGGTTGAAAATACAAACTGCTTTATGGCAGCATTGACATAAGCAGCTCCAATATAATATCTTGCTGCTTAGAATTTAATTTGTTCCAGTTTTCCAGAACCTGCCGTTGTTTATCGGTTAAATCGACAGGATCGTTATTAAAAGCGAAAAATTGAGACATTGTTATATTGAATGCTTTGCATATCTTTTCAAGAGAAACTTTTGACGGATTAACATTTTTGCGGAACCATGAGGAAATAGTGGACTGAGCTATTCCTGATTCTTCGGACAGACGATATTCAGTCCAGCCGCGCTCTTCTCTTAATTGAAGTATTCTTTCAAGTATTGTCATAATATTCACACCTTTTCGTATATTATATACGAAAAACACTTGAAATTTAATAAGTTTTATCGTATAATAAATACGATAAAGAAAATCATGAGGAGAGAACAACATGAAAACCGTTTTTTTTACAGGTCACAGAAAAATTGAAAACGACAAAGAAACAATTCAAAAGCTTATGGCAACGCTGCGAAAGCTTATGTCCGAGGGTGCAAGCGATTTTTACGCGGGCGGCGCGCTGGGCTGGGATATGCTTTGCGAAGAGGCTGTTATTGTGTTTCGCGAAAATCTTGCTCCGCATATTAAACTGCACCTGATACTGCCGTGTCCGCCCGAGGAACAAATTGCACATTGGAGTGCTTTCGACAAGGAAGTGTATCGAAAAATATTTGAAGCTGCCGACAGTGTGGAGGTGCTGTCCGAACGCTATACAAATGACTGTATGAAAAATCGGAATGCACGTCTTGCGGAGCTTGGCGACGTCTGCGTTTGTTATTACGATGAAAACCGTCGGCGCAGCGGTACGGCTCAGACCGTGCGCATGGCTGAAAAGTTAGGAAAGGGAATATTGAATATGAAGTAACGGCAGACGGGATTTTGTTCCGTCTGCCGCTGTTTGTTTAAAATGTTACAAATAAGTTACATTTCCCCTTTCCTCTTGACAAAATGTGTACTGTGTGTTATAACTGTATTAGCTCAAATAGTACACTAAAAAACGGAAAGGGTGAATTTTATGTTTAATATCGACTTGCAAAGCAGAACCCCGATTTATGAACAGCTCTATAAAAAAATCATCGAGCTGATACTGAAGCGCGAACTTATGCCCAACGACAAGCTGCCAAGCGTGCGTGAGCTTGCAAAGGAACTGGGCGTCAATCCAAATACTGTTTCAAAAGCCTTCCAGCTTCTGGAGCGGGACAGGGTAATATACTCCCTTGCGGGACGGGGAAGCTTTGTTGCAAACGTCAACGCCGAGGCGGTCAAGGACGCGGCTCTCACCGATTTCGACAAGGCTGTCGCCGAGGCTCTGGGTGCAGGAATATCGAAAAACGAACTTACCGAAAGGATCGAAAAGGGGGATACTATATCATGATCGAACTAAAAAACGTAAAGATGTCCTTTGAGGACTTTAACGCTCTGGACGGCGTTGATATCACTATTGAAGCCGGAACGGCGTTCGGACTTCTCGGCTCAAACGGCGCGGGAAAATCCACTATCCTGCGGCTTTTGTCGGGAGTTTACGAGCAGACCGAGGGGGAGGTCCTCATAGACGGCGAGCCTGTGTACGACAACGTTTCCGCAAAGCAAAAGGTATTTTTCATTAACGATGAGACTGTCCAGTTCGGTGCAATGACTCTGAATGATATGAGGAAATACTACAAAGGGTTTTACCCCAACTTTTCCGATGAGGTATTTGACAAGCTTAACGGAGTGATAAAACTTCCCGAGAAAAAGCGTCTGGACAAATTTTCAAAGGGCATGAAGCGTCAGGCTATCGTTATTACAGGACTTGCCGCCTGTACCGATTACCTGCTTCTGGACGAAGCGTTTGACGGTCTTGACCCGACGATGCGTATCATTGTGAAGCGGCTCCTTGTGGACGCTATGCTCGACAGAAAGCTGACCGTTATAATTTCCAGCCACAATCTTAAAGAGATCAACGAGGTCTGCGATACAGCGGCTCTGCTCCACCAGGGAAAGCTGTTGTTCAACCGAGACCTTGATTCCGTCAAAGGGTCTGTTCATAAGGTTCAGGCTGCGTTCTCCGAGGACTGCGGCGAGGAAGATTTCGGAGAACTTAACGTGCTGCATTACGAAAAGAACCAAAGCATTACTTATCTGATAGTAAAGGGCAGCGAAGAGGCTATCCGCGCCGAGCTGGAGAAAAAGCAGCCCAAGGTGCTTGACATGATACCTCTTACGCTGGAGGAAATTTTCATTTACGAAATGGAGGGTATGGGTTATGACTGCAACGGTATCGACTAAAAGCGAAAAAAGAGTTTCTCCCGCGTTTCACAACTGGAGACAGAACGTTATGGGGGACAAAAAGCTGTTTATCATTCTTTCGATCCTGCACCTTATTGCCGCGCCCGCGGTCATACTGGCGCTGATAATCTCGGTTTACAGCAACAATTCGGAAATTGAAGCTTACATTGTAATCGGCGTTATAGCGACTGCTCTGGCAGGATTTTTGGGTATCTTTCCCGCAGTCAACAGCTTCTCCTGCCTGCACAATAAATCTGTGGTGGACATGAAGCTGTCCCTGCCAATGACCGCGTCCCAAAGATTTTTCTCAAATTATTTGTCGGGACTTTTCACCTACATCGCTCCGTTTTTTGGAGCGCAGATCGTGTCCCTGATATTTTTAGGTTACGGATTTCTTTTCATGGAGGGCAGGACCTTTTACCATGAATACTTTAATCAGGACGGCGAACTGATAAGAACGCCCTTTGTATGCGATTATTTTTCCAATGCCGCGCCGATACTGTTCAAACTCATACTGTGCGGAGTGCTGGCAATGCTTATGCTCTATACGGTAACGGTGCTTATCACGGTCTGCTGCGGAAGCAAGTTTGAGTCCATTGCATACACCATACTTATCAATGGGCTTATTCCGCTTACGATAGTGTGCGTTACGCTTTCGATATTTGATAATCTTTACGGTATAGACCCTGAGGTACCCATGTGTAAAATTATTTCCTATACGTCCGTTGCGGGAGCAATTTTTGTTGCGAGCGAGTGGGCTATGGGAGAGACGCTGTTCTACGGTACGGAGGCGTGGATGAACTACGGCGTTTGGGCGCTTGTGTACCTCCTTATAATAGCAGCGATAGGCGCGCTGGCGTTCTTCCTGTACAGAAAACGCCGCGCGGAGCAGGTTTCAAAGCCGTTCGTTTTCAAGCTTGCGTACTATATAACGATTACCTGCGCGATGTTCTGTATGGTATCGCTGCTTATCACCGACAGCACCCTCGGAGTTATCCCATCGGTAATAATTACCGCAGTAGTATATATGATATTTGAAGTTGTGACAAACCGCGGATTCAAACGTTTCTGGCTGAGCATACTAAAGTATGCGGTAACGTTCCTTGCGGCTTTCGGTGTGATAGTGGTCGGCAACAAGACTGACGGATTTGGGGCGGTTTCTAGGATACCCTCGTCAGCTTCCGTTATCTCCGTTGAGGTAGGTGGATTTGCTTTGAGCGGTGCATACAATATTTTCGACTACATGAGCGGCTGGTACACCAGTGTTTATGATGCAGAGAACGGCGATGATTTTTATTTTGGAGGCATATACGATCCCATAGTATTTACCGAAAAGGAAAATATCGACATAATACTTGACGCTCACAAGGCGATGATAGACTTTTACGATAAATACAAGTCAGATGACTTTATAAGAGGAAAATACAGGGATCTCAGTGATTATGCTTCAAGCCACGGGGGCATTACGATACGCTACAATCTTGCGGGCGGAGGACATCTGGAGAGAAGATACGATTATTATGATCTGGCGGCTGAGGAGATACTTTCAAAGCTTGACGTAACAGAGGAGTACAAAATCCAGACCGCTGAAAGATACAGGAAATATATTGCCCAGATACCCGGAATTTACGAACATGAAATGGAATTCATCAAAAAGACGCCCGATGCAAAATTGCTTTACGGAAACAGGAACAGAGTGTATGATGTGACCGTTTCGTCGTGGCTGCTCGGCGGTGTGTATGAGGGCATAAGCATTGAATCTCTTTGCAGGCGCGGTTTCTACGAGCAGCTTGCGGACGCTTACGCAAAGGATATTATGGCTATTACCGAGGAGAATTATTATCATTCCGATCTGCACAATGTATGGCGTATTATTCTTACAGGAGAAATGCATATGGGCTGTGCGTTTATCGCAGTTCCCGAAAGCTTTGAAAATACCGTTGAGCTGCTGGAATTCTTTGACTTTGATCTTCCGCGTATTGAGGACACGTCCGACGAAGAGATACTTTACGCCCTGATCGATTCGGCTTCGAGGGGAAATGTAGGTCTTTTCACCACCGAAGAACAGCGCGGAGTCAGAACATTCAGAGGAAGTGCTTTCGTGACGTTTGACGGCAGTCCCAACGAATATTATGTGTATGATTTCGGCGAGGATATGATCGAGCTTGTAAGAGGCTCTCTGCCCATGAATATCGGCGAAGAAAACGGTTATATTATCAGCATATACGGAAATTCGTATGCCGTTCCCGAGGAGCTTTGGGACACCGCAAGGCGTATCCCCAGAAGCGAGCGGAACGGAGAGATCGAGGCTCTGTATTATGAAACCGTGCGAGGGGAGAGCAACAATTATTATTAATGACGGATAGCAGAACGCGGAACGCATAAATCCCGCGGGAAAGGAATTTCCTGATGAAGAAAATATTTTCGGCAATAATTGCGCTTTCGGCTACGGCAGTTTTATTTGCGGGTTGTTCGGGAGGCGGCGGAGGTTCGGCAGAATCTCAGACCACTACTTCCCAAACTACCCAATCGGAGAGCTCGGGTATGTCAGAGTCTATGACAGGCTCTGAGTCGCAGTCCGATAATAACTCGGAAACGGGTGACGTTGACGGCGACGGACTTCTTGAAGAGCTTGGCACCGATGTAAACGACATTGTAGACGATGTTGTAACGGGTGCGGAGGATATCGTCGGCGACGTTCTCGACGGCGCTGACGGCAACAACGATAATTCTGCAAGAGCAAGATAGTCTTTTGCTCGAGCTATGAAAGCTTACAATAACGAGGGAAACGGCTATGTTTCGTTTCCCTCGTTCATTTTTGGCGCAAATAAAAACCCGTTCTGCCGTTTGCCGACAGGACGGGTCTGTTGTTTATAGTGCGCTTACGCCTTAACGGAGTTGAGCTTCTTTGCAAGCTGGGATTTCTTTCTCGCAGCGGCGTTCTTGTGAATGATATTCTTAGCGGCAGCCTGGTCAACCTTTTTCATTGCCAGTCTGATAGCAGCCTCGGAGTTCTCGGCTTTTTCTGCGCAAGCTGCGTCAGCTTTCTTGAGAACGGTCTTGAGGTTGGACTTAACAGCCTTGTTCTGCATTGTTTTTGTAGCGATAACTTTAACTCTCTTTTTCGCGGATTTGATGTTAGGCATAATTTTCTCTCCTTAAATAATTTGATTTTTTACGGTAATACTAAATAAAAATAAAACCGGCATAACCTCCGCGGAAGCCTGACACGGACGGCTTGCGGGTGGTGTGATGACGTTATTGGCGGCATTGACTGATATCTGTACGGTCGCTTGACAGTACGACTGCCCTAACTTCCGTAAATTATTTTGTTAATCCGAAAACGCCTAGTAATAATATTAACATTTTTTTGGATTTTTTTCAATAGGCAGCATGAAAAATTGTAAAAAATTTTTTTGCGGGTTTTTAGTTATTATGACTAATTTTTGAGGGCTTTGTATTGGCGGCCGGCGTTTGTGTTGTTGGGAACAGTCCGACTGACGTTATGCTGCGTACTGTTACAAGGGGGGATACGGTCATGTCCGATAATCCTCGGAACGGCTGTCGCCATTCCTCACCCCTTTCACCGTTCTGAACGAAATAGGATTTTGACGCCTTTGAAAAGGCGGGTGAAACTTTTCCATACAGGACTTTTTGTTTTGCTGAATTTTTTATTACTATAAAAACCGAAAGGATTGATAATAATGTCAGTAAGGACAGACCTTGCCGTTGAAATGATCGACGAGGACGCAAAAAATCTTCCGAAAGGAATAAAGCGCAAGCTCCGCAAGAGCTCCGCTTGTTCTGTCACAGAAATAATCGTTGCCGACGATGCAGCGGGAATGCGCATCGGAAAAAGCCGCGGACGGTACATTACCGTTGAAACGGACAGGCTTTCGGCAAGTCCGCAGGATTTTGACGAGCAGGTTGATAACATAGCCGCTGAGATAACCTCCCTTAAAGGCAGCGGCTGTAAAACCGCTCTTGTGGCGGGTCTGGGAAATTCGGGGATAACCCCCGATGCTCTCGGACCTATGGTAGTGTCGCGCATAATTGCCACCCGTCATTTGCAGGACGTTCTTCCCGACGGTCACGAGCTGAGACAGCTCAACAGCGTTTCGGCAATAGCTCCCGGTGTGCTGGGTCAGACGGGTATTGAAGCTGCGGAGATAATAAAGTCCATATGCGATGTGGCTAAACCCGACTGCGTTATCGTTATAGACGCTCTCGCCTGTTCCGACGTATCCCGCCTTGGAACGACCATACAGCTTACCGATACGGGTATCTCTCCCGGTTCGGGAGTCCAAAACCGTCGCAAGGAGCTTTCCGAAGCCACTGTGGGAGTTCCCGTTATTGCCATAGGCGTACCCACCGTTGTGGATATGCACACCATTGTGGAAAACATCACGGGCAATCCTCCCGACAAGCATCTGCCGAATATGATGGTTACTCCCCGCGATGTTGACCAGCTTATCGACCGCACCGCGAAGCTGCTTGCCTATTCGATAAACAAGGCTGTTCAGCCCATGCTTACCATTGAGGATATCACCGCGCTTAGCTGACAGAGACGGATATTTTTGAAACGAAAGCGGCTGTTGTTATTTAATCATTATCCTCCAAAAGTTCCTTTAAGGAGATTTCAAAGTTAAGACCTCCGTCCTCACCGTCATCATATCCGAAAACTCCGTCGTAGTAGTCTGCCTGCTCTATCTTGCATTCCATGTACACTCTCAGCTTGCCGTACCGATCAAAAGCGGCGAAGTCAATTTCGTTATCCGAATATTCGGTAATACCGTCTATTACAGTACAGCTGCCCATATGATATCGGTTCCGCGGTCCGTTTTGAATATAAAATTTTTCCGGATATATACGCAATTCCTTCTGCGTAAAGTTTTCAGCCGAAAGGTCTATACTGAGCTTATTTATATATGTAGAATATCGGGACATTTCTGCTGAAACTGTGAACTCCGCATTTTCGGCTGAATATTGGCATGAACCTGTAACCGACGCCATATCTACTATATCCGGAGTTAGTGTTCCTCCGCTTGTAAAGCTTGTTGCAAGCATTGCCGTTATCGCCAATACCGCCGCGATAACGGAAACAATTTTCGCCGCCTTTGATTTAGGCTGCAGCGCGGCAGGATTAAGCCGTTTTATTTTTTCAAGCTCCGCACGGCGGAGTTCTTCTCTGCGCTGCTCCTCCTCCTTTTGACGGTCGGCGTAGATTCCGTCTGCAATAGACCTGTTGCGCTTATAGGAATCTTCCTTGTCAAACAGAGCCACCTTTACATCGGGGAACGGCGGGTACGGTTCCTCATAGTCGGGGAAATCAAATTCCAATACGTCGGTTTCGTTATCCATAAGAAAAACTCCTTTCTGACGGCGATTCTGTCTCGTTTAGCGGATACTTTACGGCGCTTCGTCCGCAAGGAAAGCCGCGATCTCATCTTTTACCTTGCTGTCTATGTCGATTTTATAGCGATAGGGCATACTGTACCCAAAAAAGCTTATCTGCGAAGCTTCTTTCCTGTTAAGACGGTATGTAACGGTAAAATCCTTTTGATAGTTTATCACCGCGAACACACCGCCGTCAAAATCCCGTGTTCCCTCCATTGATACAGGCGATGAAAAGCTGCCGTTATCCGAATACGCGTCTAAAAGCTTCGGAAAGAATATCACGGGGGCGTCCGAAATATTTTTCATTGTGAAGCCGATCGTCACATCGTACTGCTGCTGACCGTCCTCATCGGTATAAGGCGAGAGTGCAATGCTTTCAAGCCGCTGTTCAAATTCGGCGCATTCCTCATAATCGGTTCTTATCGTTAAATTACCGCCAGCCTCCTCGGGCTTTTGAACGTTTGCGAAGAATACCGCGGCTAAAATTCCTATAAAGACCGCTGCATAAGCTGCCGCCGAAGTTATTATTTTTCTGCCGCGCGGCTTCGCGGCTTTTTTCTTTCGGGGTACTGGCTTTGCCTTTTCCGCGGGTTCGGCGATGTCGGGGAAAGCTGCGTTGCCTTTTTCTGCGGGCTCGGCGATGTAGGGAGGAAACTGCTTTGCCAGTTCAATATTTCTTCGATAGGCTTCGTCCATATCTACAGATACGACCTTTACATCGGGGAAAGGAGGGTACGGCTCTTCATAGTCGGGGAAATCAAATTCCAGAACGTCAGTATCGTTATTCATGGGATAGCCTCCTTTCCGCCTTTTTTAAGCTTTTCTATCTCGAATGCTATTTGCTGTGAAACATAGCCGTCCTCGTCGGCAATATCTGCGTAAAGGTGAATATCATCGTAATAATTATTGTAAACGTTATAGGCAAAGCATTTTATTTGTGAAGCGTTTTGCTCCGAGACATAGTATGTTACGGAAAAGCTTACCTGTTCCCCTGCGGGGATATGCATACCGTACCAAGGGTTATTGGGGTCTCCGTAGGAAAAAAAGCCATCATCCGCAACACGCGGAGACAGTACCCCTCCGTCTTTTAGCTTTACATAAAACCGGTGCGGTACAAATTTGATCTTTTCATCGCCTGTGTTTTTCACGGTAAAATTTATTGTTACGGCATAGTCGTCATCATAAAACCCATAAAACTGTGACGTGAGTTTAGGGTCGGGTCCCCCTATATTTTCAAGGCGGACGCTCACCTTTGCCGATTCAAAAAACGGATCCTCAAACATTTTTCTTTCCAGCAACTCAGCTTTTTCCTCCTCGGAAAGAACGGTTTTCGGCTGCTCCGTTATGCTGTCGAGATAGCTTAAATCGTATGTTTGACTGCCACCAAAAACAAGACCGATAAGCCACTCTCCTCCGCCGATGGAAATAAACAGCGCCGACGCTTCGACAAACAGGAACAGAGCAATAATGGAAGATATTCTTTTGAGCGGGTGTTTTTTTGTACCGGAGGCGCGTTTGCGTTTTTTCCGTTCGGCATTGCGGAACTTTTTTGCGCGGCGTTCTTTTTCTTTAAGCTCGTCAGCGTAAAGCCTGTCGGCAATATCTCTGTTGCGGCTGTAGGAATCCTCCTTATCGAAGGTTGCAACCTTTACGTCGGGGAAAGGCGGGTAAGGCTCTTCGTAGTCGGGAAAATCAAATTCCAGAACGTCAGTGTCGTTATTCATGGGATAGCCTCCTTTCCGCCGGGATTTGGACTTATTTTATTTATTATTATAACATATTTTCCCTGCAAAGACAAGCGACGGCGTATTTCCTTGGATAAAAAAGTTTGGAAAAAATTAAAAAGCTCTTGACATATATAGATTACCGATATATACTATATATAGATAATCTATATATGGAGGGATATGTGTGAAAATAAACAAACGTCTCCTTGCAGGCTCGGCGGGTATGCTTATACTGCGGCTGCTGGAGGAAAAGGAAATGTACGGCTACGAAATTACCGACGTGCTGGAAAAGCGTTCCGACAGCACCTTTGCCCTGAAAGCGGGAACGCTCTACCCTCTGCTCCATTCCCTTGAGCAGTCGGGATACGTAACGTCGCGTGAGAGCGAAGCCGAAAACGGCAGAATGAGAAAATACTACTCCATTACCGACGACGGCAGAAAATTCCTGAAAAGTAAAAGCGACGAGTGGGAAGTTTTTTCCGGCGCGGTAAACAAAGTAATGGGAGGGGGAGCGTTATGAAAAAGTCAGACTATATAAACACTGCGCTGGAGCAGGTGCGCTGCAAGACCGTACACAAAGCTTTGGCAAAAGAGCTTGAAGCCCATATCGACGACTGTGCGGAAGCCTTTGCCGCCGAGGGACTTTCCCCCGATGAAGCCGAGGAAAAATCCGTCCTGACGATGGGCGACCCCGTCGAAACGGGAATACAGCTTGACAGAGTTCACCGACCGAAATTCCCATGGGCGACGGCGGTTTCCGCGCTGGCGCTGCTGTTTGCGGCTATACTCGCGGAGCATTTTCTTAGAACGCGTTTCGGTTTCAGAGCGTTTGTGGGCGAGGACTTCGGGATAAATATTTTTCTCGGAGCAGCCATAGCCATACTGTCGGCGGCGGTGTTCTGCCTTGCGGACTATACGGTATTCCTAAAAGCGCCCAAGGCTATGTATGCGGTGTATCTGGTCGGCTTCGCGGCTTTGCTTCACTATCATATACGTTCCACCGGCATTATTCACGAAGTAATACGCGGGAATGTCTTTTTCTGCACAATGCTGCTTGCGCCGCTGACCTGCGGTTTTGCATTCTCAATGCGGGGCGGCGGCTTCGGTAAATTTGCATTGACCTGCCTGCTGACCGCTGTTCCGCCTATGCTTATTGCAATGTACGCGCCAAGTCTTTCGGCGACGATAATGGCGGGATTGACCGCTATTGCGGTAATGACCGTTCTTGTACATCAAGGCAGCTTTAAGGTAAACAAGCTTGTCGCCTACAGCTTTATGTATCTGCCCGCCATTCTGGGAGCAGTCGGTCTGGCGGCGGTTATGGTCAGGCAGCAGAGAGAAGTTCCATATGAATACAAACAAAACCTCCGCACCTTTATGGACAGCGTACTGTCGGGCAGCGGTGGGACTGTTGACCTGAGGATACAGCACAGCTACAACTATATAATAACCGCGGTATTTGCCGAATTGGGAAAGGCGGCGGGAGTTCTCCTTGTCCTGCTGGTCGTTTCTCTGCCTGTAGTAATGCTTATCAGCCTGCGGAGGGTCAAAAACCGCTTCGGCAGAACGGCAGGCTTTGCGATAGCGGCGGTGTTCCTTTATGCGTCGGTAACGGTGATATTCTCAAATATGGGAATTACCACAGGCTATGAAAGCTACACGGCAATGCCCCTTACCGCGGGGAACGCTGTCAACTGCGCGGTGTGCGGTTCATTGATAGGCGTGTTCATGTCGGTTTGCAGGCGGGCGGACATTTTGCCCGAAGCCCATATCGAAAAGCTCAGACAGCGTACATAGTACATAATAAAAAAGGCTATGCGGTCTAAAACCGCATAGCCTTTTTTATTTTTGTTTGCCTTACTTGTTAAGTCTTGCCTCAAGAGCGTCAAGCTGCTTCTCGAGAGCCTCGGGAACCTTACCGCCCTTAGCTGCGATGTCCTCATTGTAGTATCTTCTCATCTCGGCGATCTCCTTAGTCCAGAGGTCCTTGTCAACTGCAAGGAGCTTATCCATGATCTCGGGAGTAACCTCGTCCTCGATGCCGGAAACGTCGATATCGCCCTTCTTGGGGAGGTAGCCGATAGCTGTTTCGTCAGCGTCGATCTCGCCGTCACATCTCTTGATGATCCAGTCGAGAACTCTCATGTTGTCGCCGAAGCCGGGCCAGATGAAGTTGCCGTCCTCGTCCTGCTTGAACCAGTTAACGTTGAAGATCTTAGGAGCCTTGTCGCCAAGCTTCTCGCCCATTTCAAGCCAGTGATTCCAGTAGTCGCCTACATTGTAGCCGATGAAAGGCTTCATAGCCATAGGGTCGTGACGGAGCACGCCTACTGCGCCTGTTGCTGCTGCTGTTGTCTCGGAAGAAACAGCAGAACCCATGTATGTGCCGTGTACCCAGTCAAAGGACTGATATACCAGCGGGGTTGTTGAAGCACGTCTGCCGCCGAAGATAATAGCGGAGATAGGCACGCCCTGAGGATTGTTGAACTCGGGAGAAATGCAGGGGCAGTTCTCAGCGGGAGCTGTAAATCTGGAGTTGGGGTGAGCAAGCTTTTCGCCGCCTGCAACGAACTCGGGTCCGTTTACCTTAGCGCCCTTCCACTCGGTTGCGTCAACGGGAGGATTCTTGTCGAGACCTTCCCACCAAACGGTGTTTGTCTCATTGTTGAGAGCAACGTTTGTGAAAATAGTGTTCTTCTTTGTGGAAGCGAGAGCGTTGTAGTTGGACTTAGCGTTAGTTCCGGGAGCAACGCCGAAGAAGCCGTTTTCAGGGTTGATAGCGTAAAGCCTGCCGTCCTCGCCCTGCTTCATCCATGCAATATCATCGCCGACTGTGAATACTTCATAGCCCTTGGACTTGTATCCTTCGGGAGGAATAAGCATTGCAAGGTTTGTCTTTCCGCATGCAGAGGGGAATGCGGCTGTGATGTACTTAACCTCTCCGTCAGGCTTTTTAACGCCGAGGATAAGCATATGCTCAGCCATCCAGCCCTCCATTTTGCCCTGGTAGGAAGCAATACGGAGCGCGAAGCACTTTTTGCCGAGAAGAACGTTTCCGCCGTAAGCGGAGTTGATGGACCAGATGGTGTTGTCCTCGGGGAAGTGTACGATATATCTGTTTTCGGGATCAACCTGCGCCTTGGAGTGGAGACCTCTTACAAAGTCATTGGACTCATCGCCGAGATTCTCAAAAGCAGCTTTACCCATTCTTGTCATGATATTCATGTTAAGAACAACGTAGATAGAGTCTGTAAGCTCAACGCCAACTTTAGCGAGGGGAGAGCCGATAGGTCCCATGGAGTAGGGGATAACGTACATTGTTCTGCCTTTCATAACGCCGTCGTAAAGGGGAGTCAATTTAGCGTACATTTCCTTGGGGTCGCACCAGTTGTTTGTAGGACCTGCGTCCTCTTTGCGTCTGCTGCATATGAAAGTTCTGTCCTCAACGCGGGCAACATCGTTTGCGCGTGTTCTGTGGTACAGGCAGCCGGGAAGCTCATCCTGATTGAGCTTATACATTTTATCCCAGCTATCGTCGGGAAGAGAGCAAACCTCCTCTGTAAGCGCGTCAAGCTGTTCCTTAGAGCCGTCGATCCAGACGACCTTTTCAGGCTTTGTGAGAGCGATCATTTCGTCAACCCATTTGTTGACATTGGGGTTCTTTGTCAAAGACATAATTTACAGCTCCTTTGAAAAATTTTTGAATTGAAATTCGGATATTTCCGTCCCGAAAAGCTTTTGTTTCGGGAATAAAACGTCAAAAATATTCAAATTTCCCACGAATACTATTATATACCAAAACGGTCAATAAGTCAATTAAAAATTTGTTAAAAAATACGGTTGGTTTCTTAGCAAGCAAAAGAGGGGCGGATAGGCCGTCCCTCTTATTCAATATTATATTATCTGAGCTTCGAGCCGTTGGGAATATCCTTATCCACGAAAATAACACGGGCGTCCTCGCCAACGTCGGCGGCAACTATCATGCCGTTGGACTCAACTCCGCAGAGCTTTGCGGGAGCAAGGTTTGCAACAACGATGATTTTCTTGCCGACCAAATCTTCGGGAGCGTACCATTTTGCAATTCCCGAAACCACTTGACGTGTGCCGAAGCCGTCGTCCAGTTGCAGGCAAAGAAGCTTTTTCGCCTTGGGAACCTTTTCGCAGGATTTTACCTCTGCCACACGCAGGTCAACCTTGCCGAAATCGTCTATTTTGATAGTCTCGGAAATGGGCGTAAGATTTGCTTTGTCCGCGTCTTCCGCAGGGGCGGGTGCATTCTTTAACAGTATTGCATTAAGCTCCTCGGTCTCCTTGTCGATGTCGAGACGTGGGAACAGCACCTCGCCCTTTTTAACGGTGACGTTTGCGGGCAGTATTCCGAATTTTCCTGCGTTTTCGTATGTGATAAGACTTTCTTCAGCGCCTATCTGCTCCCATACTTTTGGCATGGTAGTTGGCATAAAGCAGGACAGCAGAGTTGTGGAAATTCTGATAGCCTCCAAAAGGTTGTAGAGAACGGTCGCCAGTCTTGCCTTTTTAGCCTCGTCCTTTGCAAGAACCCATGGGGCGGTCTCGTCTATATATTTGTTTGCGCGGCTTATTACCTTAAAAATTTCCGCAAGAGCGTTATTGAGCTGGGTCTCCTCCACATATTCGTCA
>CAMWRN010000007.1 GCA_947176675.1 uncultured Clostridia bacterium
GTTGGGATTTGGAACATTATAATTGAGATAGTGACAAATTTTTTCCTTTGTTTTTATTATACATTAAAAGATTGGGTTTGTCAATAAAAATTAAAGAAAAAGAAGTGATTTTTTATGATTGACGTTTCCAAGCTCACAGCTGAGGAGCGGACTGCAATAGAAGCTCGCAGGGCGTACAAAAGAGCATGGCGTGCGGCTAACAAAGATCGCGTCAAGGAATATGAGCAACGTTTCTACACCAAGCGAGCTGCTGAATTGACAGCGGACAGAAAAAATACTGCTCAGTGAGTACCAGTCACTGAGCAGTGCGAAGCATTGCAAACGAAATCAAAAAACGATTTGCCGCTTCTCCTATTTTATCACATTTGGAGCGACAAGTCAAGGCGAAAAGGAGGAAATTCAAAAATGTCAAATCAGGTATTGAATGTCCCCATTATGTGGGATATACATCAAGCTACTGAAAAAACTGGGCTTTCGCGGTTCACTATTAAGCAGCTTATTAAAAATGAGCAAATTAAATTCATTCGCACTGGTGTCGGAAAACGAGGAAAATTTCTTATAAACGCACAGTCACTCTGCGAGTATATGAGAGGCGATGAGCATGCATGAATACATATAATGTCCTGGATTTCATTCCAGTAGGGCAGAAAAACGCTTTGCCAATGAGCGAGCTTGCAAAGCGTATCGGCATTAGTCAGCGTGAGGCAAGGAAAGCGATTTTCAATGCCCGTTGCAAGGGTGAGATCATTTGCTCCACGTGCGGTGAAAATACAAGCGGATATTACCGCCCAGCTTCAGTCTCGGAGGCCTTGCCCTACATAAAATTGCAGGAAAGTCGAATTGCAAGTTCAAAGGCGGCTTTGAAATCGACTAAGCGGTTTGTGGAAGCAGGTGGAGGGAATGCCTGATAAACGTTATTATTGGCTGAAACTTAAAGAAGATTTTTTCGACGAAAAGTACATCAAAGCTTTGCGCAAACTGCCGCAGGGAGATAGCCAGGTAATAGTTTATTTGAAAATGCAGCTTAAAAGCCTTAAAACAGAGGGTATTATAAACTATGAGGGTATATTACCCGATTGTATAAGCGAGCTTGCATTGGCACTTGACGAAGACGAGAATGTTGTGAGATTAACGGTTGAAGCTCTTATCCGTTTTGGCGTGGTAGAGCGTTTGGAAAACGACACGCTCTATATGTTGGCAATGCAACAGTTAATTGGCTCAGAAACACAAACAGCGGCACGTGTTAGGAAACATAGGGAAAACATAGCGTTACAATGTAACGCTACTGTAACAAAATGTAACACAGAGAAAGAGATAAGAGAAAAGAGAGTAGAGAAAGAAAAAGATACACCCCCTACCCCCTCAAAGGGGGCGGGTGAGGGGTTCGATGAATTTTGGAAAGCTTATCCGAAAAAAGTTGCAAAGGCACAGGCTCAAAAGGCGTGGAATAAAATCAAGCCCGACAAGGCTTTGCTGACTGTTATTATTGGAGCTTTGGAGCGGCAAAAGCAATCCGCTCAGTGGCTCAGAGATGACGGACAGTATATTCCCTACCCCGCTACTTGGCTTAATGGCAGACGTTGGGAGGATATGCAGGAGCAGGTTTCACAACCTGCTCCCAAGAAATACGAATACGACCCCGACAATCCATACGCCAACTGGGACTAACGTAAAGGAGGATTTTTATGGACGAAATTACAAACGTATTTGCAGGACTTTCTCAAAGTGTCGCAAATGCTCACCCGCGTAATGACAGCGATTACATCAATCCCAATGACGAGCTTTTGTACTGCGGTGTTTGTCACACCCCAAAGCAATGCCGTGTTCCGTTTCGTGGAAATATGTACGTTCAGTTCTGTATCTGTTCATGTGAGGCTAAGCGGATAGAAGCTGAAAGAGAGGCTTTACACCAACAGCAACTTAACGCAGAAATTTGCCACCTTAAATCACTTAGCGGCATGACGCGGCAGCAGCTTTCGGAATGTAATTTTGAAAAATACGGCGTTACTGCCGATAACGAAAAGCCGTTGAAAATCTGCCGAAAATATGTTGATAATTTTGGGATAATGCTCGAAAAAAATCAAGGTCTGCTGTTTTGGGGGGACGTTGGAACGGGCAAGACCTTTTCAGCGGAGTGTATTGCAAACGCTCTCCTTGACAGCGGCGTACCCGTTGTTATGACAAGCTTTGCGAAACTGCTGGGTAGGGACAAGGGTTTCGGCGTTGACGAGGATTTTATTGCCGAATTAAACCGCGCCAAGCTGCTGATAATTGACGATTTAGGCGCGGAACGCAATACCGATTTTGCCCTTGAAAAAGTGTATAACATCATTGACAGCCGCTATTCGGCGGGGCTGCCTATGATACTTACTACAAACCTTGACTTGAACGAAATACAGCAATGCAAGGACATTCGGTATCAGCGGGTCTATGAGCGGATACTGGAGGTTTGTTATCCTGTGAAATTTGAGGGAAAATCTCACCGCAAGCGGGAGGCAAAGGACAGGTTTGCAGAGATGAGGGAGCTTTTTGAAGCATAATACAGACTGTAAGGAGAAATTTTATGATAAATATTAGTGAAGTTAATTTTGCGGATATAGACGGGATAAGTTTTGTAACACCTTTTGCCCCAGTCACAAAGAAAAATCATGGGCGTATCGTTATGTGTGGTCGATACCCTAAGCTGTTGCCGAGCGAGGCTTACGAGCGGTATACAAAGAGTGCAATGCCGTTTCTTAATTCGGTTTACGGTACATCAGGAACGATAGACTATCCCGTAAATCTTAAATGCGTTTTCTATCTCGACAAACGGCGTAAGGGTGATCTTGCAGGATATTTGCAGGCTATACAGGATCTGCTTGTGGAAGCGGGGATATTGGCGGACGATAACCGAAATATCGTCGCCTCCGTTGACGGTAGTGCGGTCATGTATGACAAGGCAAATCCGCGAACAGAAATAACTATCACAAAAAAGTCAGACTATGAACAGTGGACATCACCCACCAAAAAGCGTTGAAAACCGTTGACAAAAAAGGGGGTATGGCATAAAAGGAGGTACAAGTGGCAAGGACGACAGCAAGCATTAGAAAGGACGAATTGATTATAGCAGCGTTGCTAAGCAATTCATCATTAAGAGCAGCGTCAGCGGCTTGCGGCATATGTGAAACTCAAATCCGCAAGCGGCTGAAAGACCCCGCATTTAAGGAAAAATACGACAGTGAGCGGCGGGAACTTCTTCAGCAGAATACAACAGTTTTACAGGGACACGTTTCTAAGGCAATTTCAACTATTGCGGGTGTGATGAACAGCAAAACGGCAAGTGAACAAACAAAATTAAATGCTGCGGAAGCCATAATCCGTAACAGTTTAAAACTGACCGAACAGACGGAAATTCTTGAAAGACTTGATAAACTGGAGAAAAGCTTGAAATGAATATTAAAGCGCGACTACAAGCTATTGAAGAAAAGGCAGAAGCAAGGGGAACAACGGTTCAACAGCTTAATTCTATTGACCTGACTGCACATATAGCTTCTGTCTATATGCCCGTTCACGAAGATATAGAAAATCACGGACATTCATACATCAATCTTCCAGGCGGGCGCGGAAGCTGTAAGAGCAGTTTTGTGAGCCTTGAAATTGTCAGCGGCATAATGAAAGACCTTTCGGGCGAAAGCAACGCCATTATATTCCGTCGTTACGGCAACACTATGCGGGAAAGTGTTTATGCTCAAATATCGTGGGCTATTGAACAACTTGGAGTATCGCGGTATTGGCGTGGAAATGTGTCCCCTATGCAGTTTACTTTTTTGCCTACGGGGGCGCAAATAATATTCAGAGGGCTTGACGACAGCAGCAAGTTAAAGAGTATCAAGCCGCGTAAAGGTATTTTTCGTTACATTTGGTTCGAGGAATTTTCCGAGTTGCCCGGAGAGAATTTCACCCGCTCGGTAATGCAGTCGGTACAGCGCGGCGGAGAAAACTTTATTGTGTTCCGTTCGTTTAATCCGCCTATTTCCGCAAGTAATTGGGTAAATATCTATGTACAGTGTCCTGACCCGCGAGGGATTACGTTACACACCTCATATCTTGACGTTCCTGTCGAATGGCTTGGTGAGGGCTTTATTTACGAAGCCGAACGCCTCAAAGAAATTAACGAAACCGCCTACAAGCACGAGTATCTCGGCGAGGCAACGGGAACAGGCGGCGAGGTATTCCCCAATATTACGGTTCGTAAAATTACAAACGACGAAATCCAACAAATGCAGTACATATATGCGGGCATTGACTTTGGTTTCAGTATTGACCCTGCCGTATTTATCCGTGTGGCTTATGACAGAAAACACGACACCGTGTATCTGCTTGACGAAATTTATAAAAAGCACATGAGCAACAAGCAGCTTGCGGAGGAAATCAAAGCAAAAGGGTATGACAAAACGGGACAAGTAAAAATCGGAAACGAGTTTTACAATGAACGGCAGACGATTATATGTGACAGCGCAGAACCTAAAAGTATAAGTGACTTACAAAGTAACGGGTTAAAAGCCATTGCTTGCAAAAAATATCAAGGCAGCGTGATTTATGGCATTAAGTGGCTGCAAAATCGGCGCATAGTTATAGACCCCGCACGAACTCCTAATGCACACAAGGAATTTATTTCCTATGAGTACGAAACAACAAAAGACGGGGAGTTTCTTGCCGATGTTCCCGACAGAAATAACCACACCATTGACGCGGTTCGTTATGCGCTTGACTGGCTTATTAACAGACGCGGCGTTTCTGCTTAATTTGAAAGGAGGTGAAACTACATGGCATATTTGCGTATCCATTGCGCAGCTTGCGGCGGAGTATGGGAAGTATATCACCGCGATAATTGGAACAACGATAAGGCGCGGCAATGCCCTCATTGCTTTGCGGAAATTGACCGCCAAACGTGGGAAAAAGATGTCTTATCGGCTTTCGGAGCAGTACATGATGCCAATGCGGAATTATACAAAGATCATACAGGATATGATAAGCCGCTGTTTTCCGTTGATGTAATGGCAAATCCCATTTACCCAAACGGAAAGAGTAATGACAGAAGTTAAGAAAATAGGAACACCGTCCGACCTTTTATTAGGCGGGCGGTGTTTTTATACCTGCTCATTGCAAAAACCGAGCTGGTCATCGTGTAACAATATAGCTGCCCCGCTCGTTCAATGATTTTTCAATTGCCCCAACAGAACAAGGTCTCGGGGGATTTCAAGCGTTGAGGGCAAGCCACGCCTTGCGGGAGTATACTTTATCCGCTTGTCGCCCTGCTGTATTATCTCACGCCACACGCCGCAACTTGTATGTCCGCCGCTTAGCGTGCAGTAGAGGTTATACAACGCGTACGCCCTGACCGTTACCGTATCGTCGTTATAGAAGCCTATAACTTTGCTTGATTTATTGTCGGCATTGTTTGGCTCTGCGATCGCAACATAATTTACGTCCCCATAAATCACGCTTTCGGCAGCGTTTTCTAAGGCTTTCAATGTTTCGCCGAATACTATCTGTTTTTGCGCTCCTAAAGCGTGGGAGACTGATAATTTATTCATTATGCAGTTACCTCCTTACCGTCGGTTATTTCGCAAAGCTGTGTATACAGCTTACTGTACGATTTCTCGGCAAGGGAAAGTATACTCCGCTCCGTCAGAAGCAGACAGTTAAGCGTTAATCCGTCGTACGTGTTGCTGTCGGCTGTACCGAGATTGTAAATTGTCTTATTAAGCGTTTTAAGCTGGCTTATAAGGCAGGACAGTTCCGCCGCTTCGTTTGTAACGTTATCATAAATTTTAGATTTTTTCATAGTATAACATTCCTTTCAAAATATTTGTTTTTCGGAGCAGGTATGCTCTTTATTCGTTTACGTCATAGCTGTGCTGCACTTTTTCATTTTCTTGACACATAGCAGCAGCTTTTTCAAGTATAACGTTCTGTTCTTGCTCCGAAAGTTGGCAGAAGCAATCAATCAGTTCACAAAATTTTTCATCTCTTGAATTAGCGCACATTGAAATCACCTCGTCTTTAGTCTGAATTGTCGGAACTACTTTGATTTTCATGGAGACGTTTAATTTCCTCTGAAAACATTTTCCAAAACAGTTCCCTTTCTTCAGTATTCATGCTCATATACAGTTTTGTAAATTCTTCAGGGGACACTTCTTCCATTTCATTTTCATTCATAATAAAAACTCCTTTCAAATACTTGACATTTAGGAGCAGGTCGGCTATAATATTATTGACCTGCTCCCATTGTGGACGGTTTGCGCTCTTACATTCGCTTTGGTTGGCATTTATGTAAGGGCTTTTCTCATACCGCGATAGCCAGAGCCGCGCCATAGTTTACGTACGGGTTAAATCCTCCCGTAACTCTGAACGCTTTAGTACTCGGTTCGTCGTTCTTATCCATAAGCGGTGCGAGAACGCTTGCTACGGCTTTCGGAAGATACCCGATAAAGAATACTCTGCTATCCCTCAAAGCGGCGTATACGGCTACTGCGTTGCTGTCGTGGGCGTTGCGTGGTTCTCTTTTCAGCTTGACCGATATGTCCGCAGGGTTTACGCCTGCAAGCTTCTCCAGTGCACTTTGACGGCGGGACGTACCTTTTACCTTTGTGCGGAGAGCGTTCGCCTTGACGATTATCCACGCTTTGACTGTTGCTATCGAGCGGGTCAGTCCCTGCTTTACAAGTCGGTTCGCTATTGTCATTACTTTTGACCTTGTTTTGTTCATACTGGTTTACCTCCTGTTTTGTATTTGCTCTTTGAGCTTAATTATATTATACACACTTTGGTGCGTATTGTCTATTGACATAATAGCTAAATATGAACACTTAAAAATGTATATATTGTACATTGCAAGGTGTGTACACATATGATATAATTATAACTGGGAGGCGATATAGTGTCTATAAAATATAAAATTGATGTATTGTCGGAACTTAAAGCGGCAGGATATTCAACATATAAACTCCGAAAGGAAAAAATACTTGGAGAACGAACCATTCAGCTTTTAAGAGAGGGCAAACTTATAGCTTTGGAAAGCATTGATATTCTTTGCAAGCTGCTTAAATGTCAGCCGGGAGATATTATTGAGTACATTGAACCCGCTCCCGACGGAGCAGAACAGGAGGAATAATATACACAATGTACAATTTGTGCAAGTTTAACTTTGTGCAGTTTGACGCTGGTATTTGGTCGTAAAATTGTGTATAATATAATTAATAGGACCCCCCGCACCTCTCCCGTTTCGGCGGTGAAGTGTCCCAGTGGGGGACGTTTTTTTACAGAGGTGTTTTATGGAAGTCAAAAGACCTACAAGCATTGAGGAGCAAATAGACAAGATAGCCGAACGCGGGTGTGATATAGGCAACCGTGAGTTTGCGCGTAAGGTTTTAAGCGAGATAAATTATTATCGGCTTACAGCCTATTTCCTGCCGTTTAAGACCGAAAACGATATGTACATAGATGGAGCAAACCTTGAAACGGTGTATAATATCCACGAATTTGACTGTGAACTGCGTCGGCTTTGCTTTTCAGTACTGGAAAAGATAGAAATTATGCTTAGAGTAAAGATTTCATATTACCATGCACAAAAATACGGTGCGCTCGGATATTTATGCAATGATAATTTTAACAAATATCATAATGCTGAAAAATTTGCCGAACACATAAAACGAACGATAAAAAACAACGAAAATCAGCCTTTTGTGAAACACCATATTGAAAAATATGACGGCAACTTCCCTATATGGGTTATTATAGAACTGTTTACTTTCGGCGAGGTTTCCCGCTTTTATTCGGATATGAAAACGGCGGATAAAAAGGAAATTTCCAAACAAATATGCGGTTCTACTCATACTAATGCCAAGTCATGGTTGGTATGTCTTACCGATTTCAGAAATTATTGTGCGCATTCGTCAAGGCTTTATTATACGGTATTCACTTCAAAGCCCGTTACTCCTAACGAAATGGAATATACATTGCAAAAACGTGTTTTTGATTATATTATGCTGCTTAAATTCTTTTACCCGGATAAGGATAAATGGCAGGACGATTTTTTTAAACCGCTAAAAAGTCTTTTAAAGAAATATGAAAAACACATCAGCCTTTGGCATATGGGCTTCCCCGAAAACTGGGAGGAGCTTTTAAGCCAGCCGCCTAAAAGCTTATAATAATTAACGAGTATTGCATAATGGGAGCGGGTTCACCTGCTCCCATTTTCGGTATAAAAACACAGCGCCCTCTAAGAACGACTACAAAGCCGTTTTTAGAGGGTTTATGTTTTATGCGGAGATTTCATTATAAAATAGCTTTCGTCGATTGTGGAGCGTTCTGATAGCCTTACAGCGCGAATAAGGATTGAAGATAGAAAGTAGACCTGTTTTTCTACGCTTGCTATCCTCCAAGCACTTCCAACTTGCCAATCACGGAGCAGGTTATACAGAACACTTTCCCCCGAAAGTTCTAACACACTATGACTATTTCTGCTGTAAATAGTCTGTGTGGCAGGCTTTCCTCCTGCACTCCCTTTATATGATTTTGTTCACAATGGTGAAAGTAAACGTATACTTTCTATGGCTTGCGAGCCTATGAAAAAACATTTTATCGGCGAAGCCGCACGATTTACTTGGGCTTTGCTCTAAGTAACGCCATAGTACTTATGACATTCCGCAAACTCCATATCATAAGTACAGGCGGCAGCAGTTCCCCTGCACCCCTTTGACCTGCTCTGAAATTGACAACAACTGTTGTCAAAAGTTACGTTTTATGGTGAAAAATTATGAAAAGTTACAAAAACACAATAGCCTCAAATGGCTTAAATACGTAGGTTTACGGCACGATACAAAAAGTTACAAAATTTATTATAAGAGACTCCGACTCTGAAGGTCGCAGGTTCGACTCCTGTCAGGCGCGCCACGTATTTAAGCCGTTTGATGGTTCTCAGACGGCTTATTATTTTGCCCTCAAATACGAATTTGTGCGCTGTTTGTGCGCCATTAAAAAAATATTACCCTGTTATCCTTGCTTTTTTCTTAGTATCACATCTGCAATACATTCCGCCGATCTCTTGTCGGCCTCCTTGATGATATGGGAATACAGATCGCTTGTCGTGCTTGCCTTTGAATGCCCTAACCTGCTCGAAATGCTTATACCGTCAACACCGTTAAAATATAAAATACTTGCCATTGTGTGACGGAAAGCGTGGGGGTTAATGTGCGGCAAGCTGTTCCGCTTTGAGAAGTCGGCGCACCACTTTGTGATACTGTCGGGACGCATGGGATAGCCTATCTTGTTCCCCTGCTCTTGAAAGAAAAGGTATTCCGCGCGTTCGTTTTTGGAATTGCCGTTCTTATCGGATATAGTCACAAAATTGTTCCAAGCTGCACCGCATTTCAGGCGATAGCTTACCCAATACGCACGATATTCCCGCAAAAGGTTCATTGTTTCCGCAGGAAGTGTTATATAACGGTCTGATTGCTCTGTTTTGGGCGTATCCTCATAAATTCCTATGTATGTACGGTTCAGCAGGGTAACGTTTATGTGTATGCGGCTATTATCCCAATCCACAGCAGACCATTTAAGCCCCGCTATTTCGCCCCGCCTCGCGCCTGTTATCAAGAGCAGGTGTACAATAGTTTTCCACCAGCCTTTTTGCCGTACTCCCTTAATCCCTTTGCGGAAAGCTGTTCATAGAGTGTGTTAAGGTGTTGGGGACGTATTTCGCATAGCTTCAAGTGTCCTATACCTGCATTGACCCGCTCCAGTTGCGCCTTATACCAGCATATGACAGAATGTTTGACACCTGCTCTCTCTTTCAGCGAAACGACATAGGCGGCATATTCCGCAAAAGTCTGACGGTTATCGAGGCTATAACCCTGTCTGCACTGTTCCTCAAATTGCACCGCCTGACGGTTCAGCTCCTTTTCAATTTGCCTTGCGGTCATATTGGGAGCAGGTTTATAACTCATTGTATAGGGCTTAAGGCGTTTACCCGCTCCGTCATAGCCGTGATATACCCGTATCGTGTAGGAGGTTATAACGCCGTCTTTATTTTTTCGGGGGGTTATGTTGGCCATTGTCCTGCACCTGCTCTCTTTGGTCAAAATAGTTTAAAAGCTTTTCGGTATATTTATTAAGTCTGTATCTTTCAAAGTCTATATCTTTTTCAATTTCTTGTAATTTAAATAAATCAGTTAGTTTCATATCTATAGTTCTTTTGATCCCTTGTGACTTTTCATTTTTATGATTTATTTCAAAAAATCCATTAGTACACATATCTTCATAAAGAAGTACATATTTTTGGCTGTAATATTTAACTAACAAAAAATGATAAATGATTTCATGTATATGTTGTTCACTTATTAATCAGCTTAAAGTCTTAATAAGTTCTGTAACATATTCATTTTCTTCTAAATTCATAGCTTCAGGTTGATTAGTTGAATCAAATGCTAGGTTTGGGCTGACTGTTGTTGATGTTCTTGAGGATAGGGGAACAGGTACCAATTTAGACCGTCCGCAGTTTTGCGAGCTTCAGCAAAGAGCCAAAAAGCAGGATTTCAGATATATTCTTGTCTGGAGATATGACCGTTTCAGCCGTTCCCAGCAGGATACCTATGCCGCTATCGGTTATTTTGGAAAGTATGGAATAAATATCGTTCCTATAAAAGAGCAATCGTCCTTAGAGCAGACTTTGGAAGAAAAGCTTCTGGCCAGCTTGTACATAGCAATGGCGGAGTATTATTCTGCAGAGCTGTCGGTCAAGGTGTGCCGAAATATGTATGAGCTGGCAAAGAACGGTATATATTTCGGCGGATCTGCGCCGTTGGGTTACAAGGCTGTAAATAAGGAGCTTGTGGTAGACGAGCTTACTGCACATATTGTTCAAGAGGCTTTTCAGATGTATGCCGATGGGCATTCTATTCGTGAAATTTGTGATGCTTTTAATGAAAAGGGTTATAAAACTTCTACGGGGAATGACTTTACCTTAAACAGCTTCAGAGGTATGTTGTCAAATGAGCGTTATATGGGTGTGTACAGCTATACTGCTACCGATCCAAACGGCGATGAGGTTAAATTTAGGTTTGAGCATAAAATCCCTGCTTTAGTTTCCGAAGATCTTTTTGGAAGGGTGCAGGAAAAGCTTCGGCAAACAAGTAAAGGACCTGGAACAGGCAAAGCTAAAGTGCCATACTTACTTAAAGAAAAAATCTTCTGTGGCCTTTGCGGTAAATCTTTGAAATCGGATTCCAATAAGAAAAAGAACGGTGATGTTTATCGCTACTATAATTGCCGAAAGAATCGGCCAGGGAGCACTTGCAAGAGAAAGACGTTGCCGAAAGATGTTATAGAGCTTAATGTAGCTGGAAGAGTGCTTGAGATGCTGAACGACCCTGACTATGTCGCTCTTGTGTATGATGTCTTGCAAAAGAAGTTTGAGGGCGGTTCCAAAAGTAAGAAAATATCAGCAATGAAAGCAAAAATCAAGGAGCTGGAGCGTTCTATCAGAACCACTACGGAAAAGCTTATTAAGCATGATATGGGTGAGATAGATATTTCGGTATATGTAAGAAAAGCCTATGAGGCAGCAATAGACGAGGATTCTATCAAGGTTGAAAATCTGAAAGCTGCTATTGAGCGGGAGGAAGTTCTTAATCAACCCAGGGCTATTACCCAATATGATGTTGAAGATTGGCTTTCGGAACTTCGTACTTACAATTTGCATTCTTTTGAGGATAGACAGCATCTTATAAGCACCTATGTTAAACAGGTCATTGTATACGAGGACTCCATGGAAGTCATTTTAAATACACCTGGAGATATTTCAGAGTTAGAGAACGCCGAATTGACTATCGCCTGTGCAAAAACCTATATGGATTTCAAAAATGAAAATACTGAGGTTACCCTTCCAAACGATCTGGAAATGACAGAAGCGGAAGCAGAAACTGCTATCTCTAATCTTATAGCTTCTGATAACGACGATGATGATCCTGACCCTGATGATCCAAACGGCGGAGGCTCGGGAACGCCTAATTCTGGGGGAGGTTCTTCTACGGGCAAAAAATCTACACGTCCCTATAATAAAAAGAAATCCGATACAGCGAAAAATTCAGAGGACTTAAAAGGTTCTACTTTGGCGCGAGGTGGCGCACCACGTATTTAAGCCGTTTGAAGCAATTCGGACGGCTGTTTATTTTGTTCGATTTCCTCAAATTGACAACAGATTGACAACAGCTTCGAGAAAAATATAAAAAATCAAGGCTCTTTTCCAAACTCGGGAAAGGGCCTTTAATTATTATCCAACATCTTCTTTTTTATCCTCCCTGCGTGGAGCAGGTTTGTATCGTTCATCAGATAAGAAATTCCTGCAAATTTGTGCCGTATAAGGACAGAAAAGCAATGTGTGCCGATTTAAAGAAAATTTACGGTGCGGTGAACCTTGACGACGCTGATATACGCAAACTGAACAAGTTCAGTTGGAAGAATTTCGTGAAAAGTGGGATAAGCGTTACCCGAATATATTAAAATCCTGGGATAAAAACTGGGCGGAATTGACTGCATTTTTTGAATTTCCCGAAGAGATCAGGAGAATAATATATACAACAAACACTGTGGAAGCGTATCATAGAATGGTACGGAAATTCACAAAGTCAAAAGCGATTTTCCCCACTGACGATTCTATACGCAAGGTAGTTTATATGAGCGTCTGCGAAATATCAAAAAAGTGGACAATGCCTGTCCGTGATTGGGGACTTGCGTATGCGCAGTTTGTGATTTTCTTTGAGGAACGTTTTGCAGCCTGACAGCTGTTGGGGCTCTGCCCCAAACCCCGAGGTTTACCCGCTTGGAGATATCCGATGAAGAGAAAAACAGCGGCATTTCGTACCGCTGCTCTTCACCGTATTTTCTCGCAGTCTGCGTTGGTCGCTCCTCAGCGTTGCCTCATTTTGATTGCATTTTTAGTCTTGGCATTTTTTCTTAGAAAATGCATCTACACAGTTTATAATTCAGAACCTATTTAATTACATAAAAAGCAAGCGAGTCAGCCGTACTTTTATATGGCAAACCCGCTCGTTTAATATTTTTTCGTATTATCCCAACCTAACAAGGTCTCGGGGGATTTCAAGTGTTGAGGGCAAGCCACGCCTTGCGGGAGTATACTTTATCCGCTTGTCGCCCTGCTGTATTATCTCACGCCACACGCCGCAGCTTGTATGTCCGCCGCTTAACGTGCAGTAGAGGGTATACAAAGCATACGCCCTGACCGTCACCGTATCGTCGTTATAGAAGCCTATAACTTTGCTTGATTTATTGTCGGTATTGTTTGGCTCTGCGATCGCAATATAATGTACGTCCCCATAAATCACGCTTTCGGCAGCGTTTTCTAAGGCTTTCAGGGTTTCGCCGAAAACTATCTGTTTTTGCGCTCCTAAAGCGTGGGAGATTGATATTTTATTCATTTAAGCAGCTCCTTTCTGTCGACGATTATGCGTCACAGCATTTGATGTACCAATAAAATCAATATTCAGTGCACCACATAGCTGTAAAATTGTTGAAAGTGCGGGTCTTTTAGTTCCTTCTTCTATTTTATATACACAAGTGTAGTGTTTCCCAATTATTTGGGCGAATTCCTTAACTGAAAGACCACTGCTTTTCCTGTATTTGCGTATCATATCACCAAAAACCATAGCTTCAAAGTAATATTCTTCGCTTAAGCCTTTCGTAGCAGTATAAGGGACTTCCGACTTATCAACCGTGCTTGTCAATTCTACCATTAAGTCAATAAAATCAATGTTCAAAGCAGCAAGGTATTTTATTAAAGTCGAAAAACGATGCCCAAATTTGTTTCCCGCTTCTACGTCACGCACCGCATCAATTGATAAGTCGGATTTTTCAGCAAATTCCGCTAAGGTGTACCCGCTCGCTTGTCTTGATTTCCGTATCATATTACTGAACGCTTTAGTTTCATAGGCAAATTTATTCATTTACAGCTCCCCCCTTATCGTCGGTTATTTCGCAAAGCTGTGTATACAGATTACCGTATGATTTCTCGGCAAGGGAAAGTATATTTCGCTCTGTCAGAAGCAGACAGTTAAGCGTTAAGCCGTCGTCCGTGCTGCTGTCGGCTACACCGAGATTGTAAATTGTCTTATTAAGCGTTTTGAGCTGGCTTATAAGGCAGGACAGTTCTGCTGCCTCGTTTGTAATAACGTCATAATTTTTGCTTTTTTCCATTTTTAAAACCTCCGTAAAATGTTTGACATTCCACAAAGGTTATGCTATAATGTATTTAGCAAATATCCTTTGTGGATTTTGTGTGTAACGGTAACGTGGTGCTTGGTCGTGCAGCGTTGCCGTTATTTTTTATCCATTTCTTTCTTAACCATTGCAATCCCTTTGTGTATAACCTCTGCTTTGCTGATTTTAAGCCTTTCCGAACATTCATCTAGTGTTTTATAGGTTTCTTCCGATAGGCGTATCTCAAAGCGTTTATCACGTTTGTCTTGCGTTGGTCTGCCTTTTGGGGACATTGGTTCACCTCCTATTTATGTCCGTACCTTTATAATATCATATGTACGGACATTTGTCAAGAGTTTTTTGAAAATTTTTTCTTGACAGTTCAGAGTATAACAACAGGAAAACAACCAATAGAACCAAAGAGCAGGTATGTCAGCGGATTACCTGCTCTTTTTGTATAATACGTACAAAAGGCGTATATAATATTATACATTCCCGCTCTTGACATATGCGTATAAAAGGCGTATAATAGTATATAGATAGAAGGGGAAAGCTTGAAAAGACGTGACCTCATAAAGCTGCTTGAAAAGAACGGTTGGAAATTTTACAGAAACGGCGGAAATCACGACGTTTTTATAAAGGAAAATAAAGCGGAAATGATACCAAGACATACAGAAATAGCCGAAAACCTTGCAAAAGCAATAATTAAGCGCAACAAAATCCAATAATAACATAGGAGAATTTCACCTCACAGATAGGAGCGATTATATTATGAAAACTTGTTACCCTGTAATACTAACAAAATGCGAGGACGGGAGCGGCTACCTTGTAACCATTCCCGACTTTGATAATAACACATTCGGGGCTACTATCCCCGAAGCTATGGACATGGCAAGAGACGCTATTAACCTTTTAGGTGTGACTTACGAAGATAAAAAGTGGGATATGCCCACCCCTTCAGACCTCACTGCTGTGACCTGCGGAGATAATGACATGAAAATTTTAGTGGACGTTGACTTTGCCGCATACCGCCGAATGCTTGACAATAGAAGCGTTAAGAAAAACTGTACCATTCCCTCATGGCTTAACGAAATGGCAGAACAGGCAAATATAAACTTTTCTGCGGTTCTCCAGGAGGCTTTAAAACAACGGCTGCAAATTAATTGACGAAGCGTAGGTGTTAAAATGCTTGAACCTAAAGTATTAAACGTCACTCCCTTAGAGGATTACCGCCTTTTCGTTGAGTGGGAGACGGGAGAAAAACGGATTTTTGATGTAAAGCCATATATTATGGGTTCTTGGTTCGGTCAGCTCCACGACGTTCAGAACTGTACACCCTCGAGGCTCAACAGTTGAATGGGAAGACGGTCAGGACATTGCGCCGCATGAGCTTTATGAGCTTTCCGAAGCGGTTACAGCTGATATGTAATTTTACCCTTTACGGGTCAAAAGAACGGGAGCGGTTCACCTGCTCCCGTTTTATCTTTGTAAAAACACAATTTCATTTGTATGCTTAACTTTGTGCAGTTTGCCACTATTATTTTTGTGTAAAATCGTGTATAATAAATAATAACAGAACCCGACACGCCTCTAAACTATGCGTACCACGTCGGGTCGTTTAATTTACTGGGAGCAGGTATGACCTCATTTCTCTTTAAAAATGCAATACCCTCTAAGAGCGACTACAAAGCCGTTTTTAGAGGGCTTATATTTTATACGGTTAACTTTTCATTAAAAAATAGCTTCCATTGATTGTAGGGCATTCTGATAGCCTTACATTGTAAATAACTATCCAAAATAGAAAGTAGACCTACTTTTCTACGCTTGCGATCTCCCAAGCGGTCATTTTTTGCAACCCATTGAAAACGGCGTTGTAACAGGCTGAATAAACCGCACCGTTTGGAACGTCCCTGCACAACAGGAAACAGCTTGCACGACACGGAACAGGTCACGCAGAACAGAAAGCCCCTGCAGGATAAGAATGTGCTTGAAGGGCACGGAGCAGGTCATATAGATACACTTTCCCCCGAAAGTTCTAACACACTATGACTATTTCCGCTGTAAATAGTCTGTATGGCAGGCTTTCCTCTGCTCCCCTTTGACGACCTCAATCATTTGGTTTAAAAGTAGCTATCTTCAATTTTGCAAACTGCTGTTCCAGTGCTATTTCTCTGAAACGATAATCCTAAATGTCTTGTTTGGTTTATCATCTTATCCACCCTCTTTCCCTTATCTCCATTATATCATGGATTTTGGGAATGTAGTTCGTTTGAAGAAATTTTTATGATAAAAAACCCGCTTGCCTATATGGCAAACGGGATAAGAGAAATTAACAATAACAAAATAAGGATTGCCTCGTTTGAGACAATCCCATTTGAAATGCTTAAAATACACAAACCCTCATTAAATTAAGAAACAGATTATTTATTAGAAGTTTCTAAATCTGTTTCCTCCAATATTTTTGTTTCGCCGTTATCTGAAAAAACTGTTTCATTATAAATTTCAATTTCGGAGTTGTCATCTAATACGGTTTCATTTTTGAGGCGGCGTTATAACTGCCTAACTGAACGTAGTCCGCGATAATTTTCTTTTTCTGCCTGTCCGTAAGTCTCGCCGCCAATTATACCACCTCCCTGTTCCGATTTTTTCAAATGGCTTAATAATTCTCATTTCCGCTTGATTTAAAATACGCGAATTTCTCCGTACCGTGCAAAAAATCCAAACGTCTTTGTGTGTGGCTCTTACATTTCGCTTTGGTCGGCGGGATATGTAAGAGCTTTTCTTATACGGCAATAGCCAGAGCTGCACCATAACTTACACAGGGGTTAAATCCTCCCGTAACTCTGAACGCTTTGGTGTGCGGCTCGGTGTCCTTATCCATAAGCAGCGCGAGAACGCTCGCTACGGCTTTCGGGAGATACCCGATAAAGAATGTTCTATCGTCGATTGTGGGACGTTCTGATAGCCTTACAGAGTGAATAGTCATTCAAAATGAAAAGCAGACATACTTTAGGACGATAGCGATGCAGAAGTTTCCCCAGATATTGTTAAACAGACAAACACAGCGGATTACAAAAGCCGCAGTACCGATCATACAGGTACTGCGGCTTTTGATATATCTTCATGTCAGCGGGAACTCCACGTCCAGCACAAAATATCCGTTTTCGGTAAGGTGGGTCATGGAACCGCCCTTTCTCTGCACCGCCCTTTGTATATTTAAAAGCCCGTAGCCGTGCTCTTTTCCCGCCTTTTCGGTAACGGGCAGACCCGCCTTTTCCCTGACGACCCCGTTAAAGCTGTTGCTTACCCGAAGCAGGAAACGGTTCTGCTTGACAGCCGCCTGCACCTTTATTTTCCGCTCCTTTTCGGGGAGCTTCAGGCACGCCTCGACGGCGTTCTCCAAGGCGTTGTTGAGGATAAGGCAAAGCTCCGTTGCAGGCAGCTTTTGACCGTCAACGCCCACATGACATACAAAGGAAATATCGTTTTCCTCACACCTTGCGCTGTATTCCGTCAGCACCGCATTCATGTATGGGTCGGCGCAAAGCGGCTCTGACTTCCTCTCTCCGTGGAGCTTCACAACCTCCGCAAGATAGCTTGCCGCCTCTTCGGATTTGTTGTCGCCCAGCAGCAGCGACAGCGTGGAAAGATGTCCGTATATGTCGTGCTTCAGGGAACGTATCTCTTTCTCACTTGTCAGCTTCGCCTCATAAAACTGCTTCTGCACCGCAAGGTCGCGGTCAAGCTGTTCGAGACGTTCATTCTGTACAGCTAAATCTGTCTGTATGCGGGCGGTGCGTATCATAAGCGAATAAAAGCTGACAATCGCGGAGAGCACAAACAGTGCCATACCTAAAAAGTTTATAATATCAGAGTAATAGCCGTTAAACGCTTCGCTCAGAACGTATCGGATATTGCCCGCATGATAGCCCTCCCCCGCAAGGGAACCGAAATACAGCGCCACAATGCTTATCAGGACAGCCGCAAATCCGACGAGAAAAATACGCAGGTCAATGTTCCTGCTTTTCCATTCCAACATTGCAAAAACAATAAGAGCCGAAATTGAAATATATACCAGAATATTCTTGATAGCCCCTAAAACAGGGGGCGTATCGAACATCATGGCAGTCTGAAAAGCGGCGGCAGCGACAGTCGTCACTCCCAAAATTATGCCGTACAGTACTCGGTACCGCTTTTTCTCAAGCTTCAAAAGAAAATATATCAGCGGCAGCGCGGCGGCGATCAGCGGTACATAAACTTCAAACGGCGTATCCATAGCCGTGGGGACGGGGGAGTATATCTCATACTGTCTGAGATACGACAGGGACTGTGTCATAGCGGCGGCTATTACAATAAGCGTTGAAAAATTGCGTATGCCGCAGAAAACGCCGTACAGCCACATTCCAAACAGTATCACGGCTATAACCGCAAAGCTTACCGCGGGGAAAAACATACTGCTTGCATCCGCGCAGTGGATATACCAGCCCATTGTCAGGGAGGACATTATTACCATTGGCATTGATTGGAAATTATAATGCTCCGTGGCAACGGTGAGCCGCCTGCCTGCGTAGTTTTCGGGCAAGGTGACGTAGGAGTTCTCGCCTCTCATATCAAAGCTGCTAAATTCATCCGGAAACACGGTGTCGTCAAGCTTGGGCTTTACCTCGGGACAGTTTGTATAAATAAGCTCCCCATCGAGAAATACCGCCGCGGGACGGTTATTGGATATATTTAAAAGGGTATATTTGCTGTCCCGCATTTCCTGCGTAAGGGTTCGGGAGATATAATACGTTCTTTTAAGGTCGATCTCCAAAAGCTCCTCTGGGGTAAGAAAGACCCGCTGCCCGTCCTCAATTACATAAATTTCCCAGCCGTTCGGGTCGCTGATAATGGGAGTAAGATACAGCTTTTTCAGATCCGTGTGGGAGTAGCTGCCGAAAAGCGCAAAAACAGCCGCCGCCGCTGCAATGAACAGCAGAATAAGCGTCCACTTCAAATACGGTGCAATTTTTTCCATGAGTATCTTCTCCTTTTCTTGGGGGAACGGGACGGGTGCGTATCAGTTATCCTGAAATATTCCGAACAAACGCTTGCGGTAGCTTTCCTTGACCGCCGAGGCATATGTACGCGAGATGGGTACATATGAATTATTTTCCATCTTAAAGCCCTCGGAGGTCATCTCGCGGACGAAAGCAAGGTTCACGATAAAGCTTTTGTGACAGCGAACGAACAGCTCCGACTTTATCTGTGAGGCAAGCTCGTCCAGCTTGCCGTAGGAGGTGTACTCCGAACCGTCCCGCATATGATATTTCAGAGAGTGGTTCATGCTTGAAATATGGGTTATGTCCGAATATTTCAGGGTACTGCTTTTGCCGCGGCAGGTTATCTTCAAAAATTCGTTCCTGCCGCGGTCGACGGCTTTTACAGCCCTTTCAAGTACGTCCGCAAAGCTGTCCTTGTCCATAGGCTTTACCAGATAGTGGAAAGCGTAAACATCAAACGCCTCGCGGTAGAAGTCCTCGCTGGAGGAAACAAATATCAGCAGGGCGTTTTCGTTTTCCGCCCGTATGCGGCGGGCTGCTTCAACGCCGTTCATGCCGCCTAAATAAATATCAAGAAAAAATATATCGAAATGCTTGTGTCCCGTTTCAACGTCCCAGATAAGTTCCTCCGCGTTTTGGTATTCGCTGATACCGAAAGCCCGCGGGAGCTTTATTTCCTTCAAAGCCTCGCGCAGACGTGACAGATCCTCGTTATTGTCCTCACATACAGCGATATTTACCGTAATTATCACCCTTTCGGTCAAGTGATTTTTAAAATACGCATAATTACACATTTTAATTATAGCAGAACGGCAGATATTATTCAAGTGCGGTGGAATGTCATTTTCGCCGCGAAACCTGTCGTTTTCGTCAGTTGTGTTCTGTTCGACAAATCTTGTGCTATAATTAGTACTTCAAAGCGAATCCCGCTTTTATATAGGGAACGCTGCAAATAATTCAAGCCATTTCCTTATTAACCTTCCAATTTTTATGCCGCCGCAATTGACTTTAAACGGACAATTGCGGCGGCAGTTTTTTCAAATATAAATGCCGTCATATGTTATTTTCGCCGCGAAATCTGCCGTTTTCGTCAAATGCGCCCCGTTTTTTATTTTTTTTGCTATAATGAATAACAGCATTAACTTATAAGAAACTTAATAAGAAAAGAGGTCACGATATAATATGAAAATCTTTAAGACTGTTAAAGGCAAGCTGCTTGGGCGAATTCTGCCGGTAGTTGTTATCGGCATCGCCGCGATCGGTATTTTAGGAAGCTATCTGAATTTCGACAGCACTCAATCAACGCTTGAGACTACGCTCTCCGAGCTTGCGCTCCAGACAAGCCTGCGGCTGGAAAACCGCCTGTCCCGCTATGTTGCGATAGTCAAGGAAGTCGGCATGGATCCGCGTATGGGCGAGGATTTTACCGTGGCAGAAAAGCTGGAGCTTTTGCAGGAAAGAGCCGACGTCTACGGCTTCTCCGAGCGGGGTTATATCGACAAGGACGGCTGGGGATACGAAACTCTTGACGACGTGATAGATTACAGGACAGACCATTGCTACATAAAAGGCATGAACAACGAGGAATTTGTGTTCGGTCCGCAGCTTGTGGGCGACAGACCGATAATATACTTCTGCGCCCCAATTAAAGAGGGCGGGGTAAATGACGGCGAGCTTATCGGCGTTGTTTATTTCGGCATCGAAAGCTCCATGCTCCGCGACATTATTGACGAGATACACGTGGGTCAGTCGGGCAGGGCATACATCATGGACGAAAACGGTACATATATCGCCTGCATGGATCAGAAATACGTTGACGAGGGAATGAACAACATCAACCACACTCACAAGGACAACGCCGAGTTTGACTGCCGCAGCGAACTTGAAAGTCAGGCAATTTCAATAACCGATTCCGACAAAGCTGTATTCGGTCAGGTCAGCGGCGGCGATGTTGACAGATACATTGCTTACGCACTGGTCGGCGGTACGGACGGCTGGGTCATCGGCGTTACTACCGAGGTCAGCGAGTGGATGGGCGAGACCGCATTCGCTATTGTTGTTACGGTAATAGTAGGTCTTGTTGTTATTGCGGCAGCGAATATCATCTGCATTGCCACCGCCAACGGCATTGCAAGACCGATCAGGAAAACGGTTGAAGCTATGAACGCTGTAGCTTCGGGAAACCTTGATGTCAGCGTTGGACACACGTCCGATGATGAAACAGGTCAGCTTGCGGATTCGATCAACATAACAATAAACTCACTGAACGATTATATTGTCGAAATTTCACGACTTTGCAAACAGCTTGCGGACGGTAATTTTGACATTCAACGTCAGATTGAGTTCAACGGAGATTTCATTAACATAATCGAAGCGCTGTACAGTCTTGCGCACAAGCTGTCGGACACTATGCAGCAGATAGATATTTCCGCCGAACACGTCAATCAAGGCGCCGCGCAAATATCAAACGGAGCCTCGTCCCTTGCGTCGGGGACTACAGAGCAGGCTTCTTCCATACATGAGCTTGCGGACGTTATAGGCGCGCTTAAGGATAAGGTCGACAACAACGCAGAAAACGCCGAGGAAGCCAATCGAAAGGCAAATCAGGCAGGCGAAAAGATGTCGCTTTCCAACAAGCATATGAATGAAATGGTTACCGCAATGAACAACATTTCCGACAAATCAAACTAGGTATCGAACATTATCAAGACCATTGAGGATATTGCGTTCCAGACAAACATTCTTGCCCTTAACGCCGCTGTTGAGGCTGCGAGAGCGGGCGCGGCGGGCAAGGGTTTTGCCGTTGTTGCGGACGAGGTAAGAAGTCTTGCGTCCAGATCGGCGGAGGCCGCCACAAACACAACGGGACTTATTCAGCAAACCATTGAGGCTGTTGAAAGAGGTTCCCATATTGTAGAAGAGACCGCGGAGTCCCTTAATTCCTCCGTTGAGGTCACAAGTCAAACTATCAGGCTTATCAACGACATCTGGGCGGCTTCCACCGAGCAGGCGGAGATGATCGAACAGGTAAACACAGGCGTAGAACAAATTTCGTCCGTCGTTCAGACCAACTCGGCCACCGCCGAGCAGTCCGCGGCTTCCTCCGAGGAGCTCAACGGTCAGGCAAACGCGCTTCTGGAACTTACAAGCAAATTTGTTCTTAAAAAGAGATAATAGCCTGTTTTACAGGCTATTATGGGAGTATAACAAAAACAGGAAGGCTGCATAGTGATACGCAGCCTTTTTAACATATGTTTCGCGCAGGTTGGGGAATTTTTTATTTTATGGAGGCAAGGCAATGAAAAGATTTATTTCATTTTTTACGGCGTTGAGCATGACTTTTACGAGTATCATTCTCTCTGATGTGAAACAGGGGACATTTTGCCATTAAAACGGATAGAAACTTGATAGGTGGCTTTTAAAGCTATGTCAATTTTCTATCCTCTTTTCTTTTGGAAAGACCTTTTCGCTTTAAAGGCAGAAATGAAGTTTCAAAGTGCAAGGGTCTGAGTCAAACGGGAGCGTACTGTTACGTCGATGCAGTTATGGACACAATTCGTATGGCGTTGCTGAACGGCGACTTCGGTACTTTCGCTGTTGTTACAGATTTAAAGGGTGAGTGTTGAAAAATGTTCCGTATATAATAGACAATAAATCTTGACAAATGCTTTTTGCTGTGGTAAAATATAATTATTCTACAGCAATAGAACTTAACCACAGTACCCAAGGAAGTGCATACTAAAGTGAATAAAAAATACATATTGACCGTAATGGCTCTTGCTGCGTCCATGATGATGGCCGGCTGCAAGACTATAGGAGACGAACCGTCTGCGGCGGTAAATGCGGACGTGCCAATGCCGTCGCTTACAACTATGGAAAAGCTTACAGAATCCCTTACAGACACAGAGCTTGCAGAATACGGCTATCCTGTAACAACGACCGAAACCGCCGAAGCTGTTCCTGCGGGAGGGGATACGGACCTTGCCGAGAATACTGTCCCACAAACAGAAGCGGAGTTAACATCTCAAACGGAAAACCGTACCGCAGGTGTGGAAAGCATATCCCTTACCTTTTACAGCATGACGCTCCAAATGGGACAAAGCAAAATGCCGATCGTTACCATGTTACCCGAAAATGCGTCGGACAAAAGCGAGATATGGGCAAGCTCAGATACCGCTGTGGCGACTGTTGACGACATGGGAAAAATCACCGCTGTCTCGGAGGGAAGCTGCATAGTCAGGGTGACCTCCGCACAGAATCCGGATGTCTTCGCTGAGGTTGAAGTAACGGTAACTGCAGGTGTGCAGATAACTTACATAGACGGAATACTGGTTGTGAACAAGACTTATGCGCTTCCTGCCGATTATAACCCCGGTGTAAACGCCGAGGCGCAGGCAGCTTTCGACCGTATGCAGGCGGACGCTGCCGCAGAGGATCTCAACATTTACATATCTTCGGGATTTCGCTCCTACGATTATCAGGCGGGACTTTATCAACGGTACGTTGACAAGGACGGCAGAGCGGAGGCGGACAGATACTCAGCCCGCGCGGGACACTCCGAGCACCAGACGGGACTTGCTTTCGATCTCAATTCTATTGACGAATCCTTTGCCAACACCAAAGAGGGCAAATGGGTAAATC
>CAMWRN010000008.1 GCA_947176675.1 uncultured Clostridia bacterium
TTGCACCATAGAGGGGGTGTTTTTGTGCTGTCTGTTCAATTTGGGGCGGTGCAAACTGCCGGTGCGGTTTTTATTTTGCACGATTCTTTCAATTTGATTTCAGCGTCTTTTCACATGGTTTACACAAATATGGGTTATTATATGACTGTACCCGAAAGAAAGGGTACTTCCCCCCAAAAGTGCTTTTATATGCAGACTTATTTACCCCGTAAGTCTGTCAGGTGAAAACCATATAAAAGACCTCAGCCTCGGGCTGTTTACCCCTACAGTCCGAGGTAACCCCCAATAATCCTATATCATGATCTTCGCCCCTGTCCCCCCCGACAGGGGCACTTTCTTTTTCATGGCGCAAAAAGTAAAAATTTCTTGCAATCCCGCATGAAATAGGTTATAATTAAAATGATTGTTTAATATACGGGATCACGAAAGGAAAGTTGTTTATGAATAAGGTCAGAATAACCATATGCGGCAAGGAGTTCAGTCTTAGAACGGACGAGGTTCCAAGCTATTTTACAGAACTTGCCAAAAAGGTCGAAACTGAAATCTATAATATGATGTCCGAATCGGACAATATTTCGCTCCATTCGGCGGCAATGCTTGTAGCGCTGGCAGCGTTTGATGAGTGCAAAAAAGCCAACGACAGCATTGACAATATACGTACACAAATAAAGGAGTACGTAGACGACGCTTGTCAGGCAAGGCTCGAAAGGGACGAAGCTGTCAAGAACGAAAAAGCGCATCTGGCGAGAATATCCGCATTGGAGAACGAACTGAAGATCAAGCGCATGAAATCGGATATAGACGAGCAGCTCACCCTCGATAACGCAAAAGCCAAGTAGAGATAGAATAGTAACGCAGCAAAACTAAAATCCCATATGTAAAAAATTTGCCGGTCTTTTAATAAGGCTGAGATAACTGCAAAGCAGAGTCCATTCTCCTTTTCGTCCCAAAGCGGAGAATATGGAGAGCGAACACGTCCCACAAAATTTCCACGTCCCGACATGACCGAATTTTACAAACAGACCGAAAGGATAGTTAAAATGTCCGAAACTTTATCCCGACTCAAACCGATGTCAAAACCAAAGCCGGAACTTCTTGCCCCTGCCGGAAGTATGGAAAGCCTTACCGCCGCTGTTCGCTGCGGAGCGGACGCTGTCTATGCAGGCGGAAAGCTTTTTTCCGCAAGGGCGAACGCTTCCAATTTTTCCGACGAAGAGCTTGCGGAAGCAGTTCAGTACTGCCATCTCCACGGAGTGAAGCTGTACCGCGCGATGAACACGGTGGTTTTTGCGGAAGAGGTCGGGGACTTTTTGTCCGAAGCTAAAAAATCTGCGGAAATGGGCGTTGACGGTCTTATCGTTCAGGATCTTGGCATGGCAAGGTTGGTGCGGGAATGTCTGCCCGATATGAAGCTGAATGCCTCCACGCAAATGACAATACACACTCCCGAGGGCGCAAGTTTTGCTCAGGAAATGGGCTTTTCCCGCGTTGTAGCGGCGAGAGAGCTGTCCTTGAAAGAGCTTGAAGCTATCATTGCCACAGGCGTTGAGACGGAGGTTTTTATCCACGGTGCGCTGTGTATGTCCGTGTCGGGACAGTGTTATATGAGCGCGATGATAGGCTCCAGAAGTGCAAACCGCGGTATGTGTGCGCAGGCGTGCAGACTTCCTTTCGGCAGGGACTATGACCTGTCCCTGAAGGACCTGTGCGGTATTCCTCATATAAAAGCTCTTGCGGACATGGGCGCGGCGTCCTTTAAGATCGAGGGGAGAATGAAACGCCCCGAATATGTCGCCGCCGCCGTGGCAGCCTGCCGTGCCGCTTTGGACGGAGGCGAACCCGATTTAGACGTATTGCGGTCGGTTTTCTCGCGGAGCGGCTTCACGGACGGGTATCTTACGGGAAAGCTTGGGAAGGATATGTTCGGCTACAGAACAAAGGAGGACGTTACCGCCGCCGAAACCGTTCTGCCGAAGCTGCGGGAGTCATACCGCAAAGAAACCAAAGCTGCCGACGGTGCGGCGGAATTTTATGTCCATCTTGCAGAGGGGGAGCCGACAAGATTGGAAATGTCCTGCGGAGATATAACCGTTTCCGCCGAGGGGGACGTTCCCGAAAGGGCAGTGAAGCGTCCTGCGGACGATGAGTATCTTCAACGGCAGCTTGACAGGTTAGGGGATACGGTCTACAGTCTCCGTTCGCTGAAAGCCGATATCGGCGAGGGTCTGACCGTTTCAGCGGCGGCGGTAAACGCTCTGCGGCGTGAAGCTGTCCGAAAAATGGACGAAGCGAGAATTTTAAATGCAAAGCCTGTTCAGCGTTATATCGAAACCGATCTGACAGTTCCCGCAAAGTTTTCGGGAACTGCTGAAAACAGTTGCTGTCCTCCGAAAATCCGCGTGAGAATTTACAGGGAGAATCAGCTTGCGGCAGCAATCGCTTCGGGCGCGGACGAGATAGTTTTGCCTATTGAAATGTGCGGAAAGGTGGGGGAGTCAGACGGACGGTTTATTGCCGCTCTCCCCAGATTCTGCGCTAACGAAGCCGCCCTATGTGTAAAGCTGAAAGACTTGCGTGAAAAGGGATTTGAGCGGCTGCTGTGTACAAATATCGCTTACATCAAGATCGGTCGGGAGCTTGGCTTTAAGCTCAGCGGAGGATTTGGTCTGAACATTGCAAACCCTTGGGCGGCTCTTGCGGCAAGAGAAGCGGGTCTGTCCGACATTACCGCAAGCTTTGAGTGCAGAACCGATCAGCTTAAGGCGTTGAGAGGTGTGCTTCCGACGGCGGTAATCGTGTACGGCAGACTGCCCCTTATGCTGACGAGAAACTGTCCCGCAAAGGGCGCAATAAACTGCAAAAGCTGTACGGGAAATCTTTTGGACAGGACCGGCAGAACATTTCCAATCATATGCGGAAACGGTTCAAGCGAGATATTCAACTGCGTGCCGCTGATGATGACCGATAAGGCGGAGGATATACCTGCGGACATTTATGAAATTGATCTTACTGTGGAAAATCCCGATATGATAAAGTATACGGCAGACTGTCTGAAGCAGAAGAAAAAGGCTTTGGAAAAAGACTATACAAGAGGACTTTACTACCGCGGCGTGTGTGCGGCGGACGGGAAATGAAAGGATTGCTGATATGGGAAAGGATATCAAAAGAACGATAGCGTTTTTGTTTTTTCTGCTTGCGGGGATAGTTCTGGGGACGGTGGTTGCAAGGCTTTGCGAGGAAGTGAGCTTTCTGTCATGGCTAGCGTATACTATGTCGGTGGGACTGGACACAGGTTCACCTCTGGTGCTTGACCTGATAGTGTTCAAGCTTGCGTTCGGATTTACGCTGACTGTGAATACTGCGCAGATCATATGTATAATCGCTGCGCTGATCATTTATAACAAAACTTGCAAAAGTCTTTGAAATAACAAGTTACGCACAAAACGAAAAAAGTCCTTATGGAAAAATTTTACCCGCCTTTTCCATAGAAGACTTTTCGTTTTTTTAAATCAATTTAATTGTGTGACACCCGGGAAAAATCACCCTTATTATTAATAATCTACAAAAAATGTGTAACAATGGAAACAAAAATTACAATTTGATAAAAAAGTTTAAAAAAATCTTGTAGTAGCGGTATTTCCGTGGTATAATAGTATATGTGACGATTTTTACGGACGAGTACACGTCGGCTGTGAATTTCCGACGTTTTAAATAAATACTGGAGGTTAAAAAATGTTTACTAAGGAAATAGGCATAGACCTGGGTACGGCGAATACCCTTGTATATATGAGAGGAAAGGGAATAATTATCCGCGAGCCGTCGGTAGTTGCTGTGGATACCCGCACGGACCGTGCAAAATACGTTGGTCAGGAAGCTAAGGACGTTATCGGACGTACCCCCGGCTCCATCATTGCGGTAAGACCCCTCAAGGACGGCGTTATCGCTGATTTTGAAATAACCACAACTATGCTTCAGGAGTTCATCAAAAAGGCTCTCAAAGGCTCCATGTTTGCAAAAGCGCACGTTATCATATGTATCCCATCGGGAGTTACCGCAGTTGAAAGGCGCGCCGTTAAGGAAGCTGCCGAAAATGCGGGAGCTAAAAAGGTAAACATTATCGAAGAACCTATGGCTGCTGCGATAGGTGCGGGTCTGCCCGTTTCCGAGCCGCAGGGTTCAATGATCGTAGACATCGGCGGCGGTACGTCTGAGGTCGCTGTTATTTCTCTGGGCGGAATAGTTACCTCCCGTTCCGTCAGAGTTGCAGGCGACGCATTCGATGCAGCTATAATCAACTACATCAAGAAAAAATATAACCTGCTCATAGGCGAGCGTACTGCCGAAAATGTTAAGATAGCTATAGGTTCGGCTTTCCCCATGGAGCAGGAGACCGATATGGAGATCAAGGGACGTAACCTGCTGAACGGTCTTCCCGAAAATATCAAGGTAACTTCCGCGGAGATACGCGAGGCTCTTGCGGAACCTCTTTCCAATGTGGTGGAGGCTATCAAGGTTACGCTTGAAAAAACTCCCCCCGAACTTGCGGCGGATATCATTGATCAGGGTATCACCCTTGCGGGCGGCGGTGCGCTTATACGCGGTCTCGACAAGCTCATCAACAAGGAGACGGGTATGCCCGTAAACGTTGCGGAGACCCCCCTTGACTGCGTTGCCGACGGCACAGGCAAGGTTCTGGAGGATATCGAAAGACTCCGCGAGGTTCTTAACGACGATTCCAAGTACTATTGATTATTGCAGCGGGAGATTTTCCCGAACATAACACTATAATTCTGTTTGTTCATTAACGGGACGGGAGACCCCGTCCCCTACAAAGACGAGAGGGGTCTCCGCGGTGAGGGATTTTTTTAAAACCACAAAATTTAAGATCCTTGCCGCGCTTATGGCTGTAATAGTGGGCATTGCGGTATACAGTCTTACACAAGGCGGATACAGTCCCGACAGCGCATCGGTGTTCAGCTTTCTGTTTGAACCCTTTCAGAAGTTTTCCACGCAAATTTCCGACAAGGTGACTTCCACGCTGGATATGCTCTTCAACGCAGAAAAATACTACAAGGAAAATATTGAGCTGAAAGATACTTTAAACGAGATCTACAACGACATTATTGATTATGACAAAATAACACGCGAAAACGAACAGCTCCGCGTACTGCTGGGTCTTAAAGAGGAATACGACGACTATGTATTTTCTCCTCCCTGCACGGTAATCGCGCGGACTACAGGCGACCCTTACCACTCTTTTACTATCGACAAGGGCAGCGACGACGGTATCGAGCCTTACGACCCTGTTATTACGTCCTCTGGACTTGTTGGGGTCTGCTACGATGTAGCAAGAAGCACAAGCAAGGTCCGCACTCTGTACTCGCCGAGAACGGCGGTTGGCGTAACGGTCGTCCGCACAAAGGCTACGGGGATAATCGAGGGCGACTACGAGCTTGCGGAGGACGGCTGCTGCCGCATGAACTATATCAGCAAGAACGCCGACGTTAAAGTGGGGGACATTATCGTTACCTCGGGAAGCGAGACATTTCCCGCAAATCAGCTTATCGGAACGATAACCGAGGTAGGTATGGAGGACAGCGGGCTTTCCAAGTATGCGGTAATCAAGCCGGCGATAGATCCGGACAATGTTTCCACTGTATTCGTCATCACCAGCTTTAACGGTCAGCAGGGCGGCGATGAATCCCCGCTTGCTTAGACCTCCAAACTGAAAGTCCTCCGAAACGAGAAAAACGAGGTACACATGAACATAGACCTTAAACGAAAAAAAGAAAAACGAAACACGGTCATCAGATGGATACTGTACATTCTGCTGACCGTGATCTCATATATATATATGACGACTGCTCCGCAAAAGCTGCTTATGCTGCGCACGCCGCTTTTTATAATACCTATGGCAATGTGCGTGGCAATGTTTGAAGAACCTTTCGACTCGGCGATAATGGGCTGCACAGCGGGACTTCTTTTAGACACCGCACAGGGCACGCTTATCGGTCTGAGCGGGATAATCATGCTGTGGTGCTGTCTGGGAGCGTCACTGCTGTTTCATTTTTTCATGCGCAGACATATCATTAACATTATCGCCCTCAATGCGGCGGCAGTCTTTGCGCAGGGTATTATACACTACTTTTTTTACTACGCCATATGGGAGTATGACTCGGCAGGAAAAATTTTTACGCATGAATTTCTCCCCGTTATGACCGGCACAATAATAGCCGTTATACCGTTCTTCTTTATAGTCAGATTTCTTTCGAGACGGTTCGGAATTATTGATGAAAGCTACATTGAAGAAAAATCCGACGACATCGTAAGAGAGTGAACGGTACAGGGAGTACCATGCAGCGTAAGTCACGTCCACCGTAAATTACATTGTCATGCCCAACGAATGGGCGGGTGAATTTGTGAAAGGAAAAGGTCATGAGAAAATTTTTTGAACGGCTCAGAGCAGTGTTCTTCTTTGTAATTATTCTGGCAACTATGGGACTGTGCGCCGTGGACCTGATGAAAATACAGGTCGTAGACGGCGCGGAATATCTTGAAAAAGCCAAGACCACTCGTCAGGCTTCACAGGTGATAACCTCGCCTCGCGGCGAGATCGTGGACGTTAACGGAAACGAAATAGTCAGCAACAAAACGGGCTTTAACGTCGTTATTGAAAAAGCTTTCTTCCCGTCGGACAACGAGGGCATGAACCGCGTTATCCTCGGTATCGCAAAGATACTTAAAGAGGACGGCGTGGCATGGATAGACACTTTGCCTATAACCCAAAGCCGTCCCTACAACTACCTTGAGGCAAGAGACAGCGATACGATAAAGCTGAGAAAAAATATTGAACTCCAGCACTATGCGACTGCCGATGACTGCCTTATCGAAATGTATAAGCGTTACGGAATAGACGAAAGCCTGAGCGAAGAGGAAAAACGCATTATCGCAGGCATACGGTACGAAATGTTCATAAGAAGCTTTTCTCTTTCAAACCGCTACACCTTTGCGGAGGATATTCCAATGGACACGGTAGTGCGCCTTAAAGAAGCCGCTTATGCTCTCGACGGTTTGGACATTGTGGAGGAAGCCATAAGAGTCTACGTTGCGGGAGATGTTGCTCCCCACCTTATAGGCACAGTGGGCGCGATAAACGCCGACGAGTACGAAGAAAATAAGGCAAACGGCTATGCGCTGAACGATGTTATCGGCAAAGCGGGCATCGAAAAGGCCATGGAAAGCGAACTGAGAGGTACTAAGGGCACACGTACGCTGGAACTTCTTAACGGCGCTGTGGTGTCGGATATGGTCACCAAAGAAGCCGTCCCCGGACACACTGTAAAGCTTACCCTTGATATGGACTATCAGCGCAAGGTGCAGGAAATACTGGAAAATCATATCCTTTGGCTCAACAATCAGACCTCGTTCAGTGCAAAGGGTACAGAGGCAAATGCGGGGGCAATCGTTGTTCTTGATGTTAAAACAGGAGCACTTCTCGCGGCGGCCACAGCTCCCACCTACGACTTAAACGATTATCTCACCGACTACGCTTCGGTCATAAGCCGCGAAAATACCCCTCTCGTGAACAGAGCAACAAACGGACTGTACCGTCCCGGCTCGACCTTTAAAACCGTCACAGCCACAGCCGCTCTGAACGAGGGTTATGTAAACAGAAGCTCTATCATTTCCTGCGGCAACAAGTACACCTACTGGGACGACTATCAGCCGAAATGCACAGGCTGGCACGGCGCTATAAACGTTGTAACGGCTATAGAAAAATCCTGCAACATCTTTTTCTACGAGGTGGGCAGACTTATGGGTCCATACATGATAGAAAGCTATGCCAACCAGTACGGTCTCGGAGCCGACTGCTACCTCGAAACAGGCGGCGCAAAGGGCAAGATCGCAACTCCCGAAACCATGCAGCAGGTCAATCAAGAATGGCAGGCGGGACTTGTGGTGCAGGTGGCGATAGGTCAGTCCGAAACAGCTGTGACCCCGCTCCAGATGGCGGTGCAGGCAAGCACTATTGCAAACAAAGGCGTAAGGTATCAGCCTCATCTTGTGGACAGCATTTACACCTACAATATGGAGGAAGTCGTTTCGGTAACACAGCCGCAGATAACACTGACTATCCCAGACAAAACAGGGGAGACCTTTGATCTTGTTACACAGGGAATGAAGCAGGCGGGAGCTTTCGTCCAGTACGGTTATCCAACCCAGAGGGATTACTATACCCCCTACCTGCTGACCGATCTTCCCAAAGAAACGGCAATAAAAACAGGTACTCCGCAGGTCACTTCCGCAGAGGACACAAGCTCGGCGTTTATAGGCTTTTATCCGGCGGACGACCCCGAGATCGCTTTTTCGGGAATGGTTGAACACGGCGAGTACTCCAAGTTTATGATAAGACAGCTTATCGAGGCGTACTATAACAAAAATTACGTTGTTCCCAAGCCGATAATCAAAACTGATGAGGAAGTTATGGCCAGTCTTGCTGACTGATACGGGAAGCAATAATTATAGAGGCAAAGGAAAAGTCCTTGCGGAAAAATTTGGTTTTGCTTTAGTTTCCCGGCCGCGGTCGGATCGCTTTAAAAGTTATTGTGAAAAATGCACAAAAATAACAATTCATTTATCAACACCTCAACAAAATTGTGCAAAATGTTCAAAAACGCTTTGACAAATCCGCATTTTGTGGTAAAATATAAATTAGCTGATATTATTTTGCTGCTCATTCCAATATTGAGTATTGCACTGTTTCGGAAAGGAGCTTTCTTATGTCAAAAATTATTGCGATTACCTCCGGTAAGGGAGGTACCGGCAAATCTTCTATATGTGCCGAGTTGGGCTTCGCACTGGCTAAACAGGGTCACCGCACTCTTATTATTGAGCTTGACTTCGGTCTGAGATGTCTCGATATCATGCTGGGCGTTAAGGACGACGTTAAGTACGACTTAGGCACAGTCCTCAAGGGAGAATGCGATATCTACAAGGCTACCACTCAGGTAAAGCTTGCAAGCAATCTGAGCATTGTCTGCGCTCCCGAGGATCCCTTTGCCAAAGTGGATGCGGAGACTATTTCCAATATCTGCAACGAAATGAGGAAGTACTACGAGTACATAATCGTAGATACCTCAGCAGGTACTAACGAGAGCGTTTTCGACGTTGTTGAACAGTCCGATCTTATCCTGATTAACACCACTCCCGACCCGATCTGCGTCCGTGACGCAAGGCTCATGTCAGATGAGTTCTACAAAAGAGGCAACAAGAAGCAGAGACTTATTATCAATAAAGTGGATCCCGATATCTTCAAGGCGGATCTTATCCCCGACCTTGACTCTATAATCGATACCGTAGGCGTTCAGCTTATAGGCGTTATCCCTAACGACAACGACGTGGTCGTTTCCACAGGCAAGGGTATTCCTCTGCCGTCGGGTTCGCTGGCATTCAGAGCGTTCGACGCGATCTCTAAGAGGATCAAGGGCGAGGACATTCCTCTCAGCTTCAAGATTCTTCTTCAGTAACAGCATTTTATCTGCAAATAATTTTAGGGCAGTTTCGTACAGCAGGCGGTTTGTTTTCGGATATCTGTTTCTTCAACCGAAAAAGCAAAGGCGATCCCGGTACTGCTTTTATAGGAAAGGAATGATAAATAATGAATATAGCTCTGATTGCGCACGATTCAAAAAAGGAACTTATGGTACAGTTCTGTATCGCATACTGCGGCATTTTGTCAAGGCACATTCTCTGCGCCACAGGCACCACAGGCAAAATGGTCGAACAGGCTACGGGACTTTCCATACAGCGGTATCTCAGCGGCTCCCAAGGCGGAGCGCAGCAGATAAGCGCGCGCATTTCTTGCAATGAGATAGACCTGCTTCTATTTTTCAGAGATCCTCTTACGCCAAAGGCTCACGAGCCTAATGAGCGGGATCTGCTCAGGCTCTGCGATGTTCATAACATTCCGGTTGGTACAAATATTGCCACGGCAGAAGCTCTCATACACGCCCTTGAAAGAGGAGACCTTGACTGGCGGCAAATCGTTAATCCTGCCTAAACGGCACGTAGTCTATGCACATATTTGAAAGTTAATGCGTGCTTTGGCGCGCATTGCGTTTATAATCGGTAACATTTTAATGCTTTTAAAATATTACTGCCGCAGACTCAACTCTTGATTTAAAGTTAAAAAGGAGAAGCTTTGCATGGCGAAAACCGCATGGATATTTTCATACAAGCTGAAGAAAAACGTAAGCAAGGACGAGTTTATCGAACTGACCCAAAAACTGCACGATGAGATTATTTCAAAGGCGAAAGGCTTTATTTCCTGGGAGCATTATCTGCAAGACAATATATGGACGGATTTTGTTCTTTGGGAAACAGAGGAGGATGCAAATAACGCCATGACTATAGGAAAGGGAAAAGAAACAACCGAGAAATTTTACGATTGTATCCAAATGAATACTTGTAGAGCGCTGGTCTCGCAGCTTATAAAAAAGTATTAAATTTATCAGACTGACGACTATACGAGTCGGTCAACGACTGTAAATTTCTAAAAACCGCCGGCAAAAGTTATGTTATATTTTTATATGGGTGAACACTTACCGCACAAGGCTATCCTGTGCGGTATATTTATTTACAAATTTTTTCTTGACAAAAAAACTTTTTTGAGTTATTATTATTCTGTAAAACTGTAAAAGCTTAAAGGCTTCGATCGGGAGAGTAACATTCTTTCCGCTCCAAAGAGAGGACGCATGCGGGACAGGTTCCGCTTGCTGAAAGCGTCTGTGCGGAAATTTTGCCAAGGACACCCGTGAGCCGCCGCCTGGAATCAAAAGGACGGACGTTCCCCGCGTTAAGGGATAATGAGGTTCGCGTGTTTTGGTGTGCGGATAAATTTGGGTGGTATCACGGTTATTCGCCGTCCCTTTTCGTAGGGGCGGTGTTTTTGTTTTAAGGAGACTTTTTGTGAAAATTACCGACACATTTGACGATATTTACAATTGCTATTCGGACGGGCGGTTCGATTTGAAATGCTGGGAACGGTATGCAGAAAAAATTTGTCCGCCGTTTAACTTTGGGGGTAAAATAAAAAAAGACGCTGCCGATTACGATTTTGAACATGACGTTCTTCCCGTTCTACAGGCGGCATACGCCGATAAGGACAAGCTTGACGAAGCGCACAATTCCTTTTGCAAACTTGCAGACGGTCTTTCCGACAAGGTGCGGAAAAAACTCGGCTGCAATCTTGACGTGCATATTATTCTTTATCTGGGACTTTGCAACGGTGCAGGCTGGGCAACCGATATTGACGGTATCCCGACAGTGCTGCTGGGAATAGAAAAAATTGCCGAGCTGTCATGGACGGACGAGAAAAGCATGTCGGGACTGATATATCACGAACTTGGACATATATGGCATTATCAAGTAAGGACTGTTCATACTGAAACGAAAAGTCCCGAAGAAAAAGCTCTTTGGCAGCTCTATAGCGAGGGCATAGCAATGTATGTCGAGCAAATCCTTTATGGTGATAAAAATTTTTATCACCAGGACAATGACGGTTGGCTCAGATGGTGCACAGAAAACCGCGGGCGTTTGTTCGGCGAGTTTTTGAAGTGCGTTGAAAAAAGCGAAAGTGTCCGGCAGTTTTTCGGGGACCGGAATCAATTTGAGGGAATGTCTGACGTTGGCTACTATCTGGGGTGCGAACTGATAAAGTCAGTGGCGGAAACACATTCACTTAACGAAATTGCAAACATGGAGCTTTCAGAAATTGAAACAGCTTTGAAAATACAATCACAAATCGAATATTAAAATATGATCGTCTGAAATCTGAAAGGAGAAAATTATGGCAATTATTACAAACAGACCAAAAGGCACTCAGGACGTTGTTCCCGCAGAGGCATACAAGTGGCAGACCGTTGAAAGGTGCGCCGCAGACACAGCGGAGTGCTACGGCTTCAGGGAGATACGTTTTCCCACCTTTGAGAACACCGCGCTTTTCAAGAGAAGCGTGGGGGACACCACCGATGTGGTGCAGAAAGAAATGTACAGTGTGACAGCGAAAAGTCCCGCCAACGGAAAAGATCCGGACGATTTTACTTTACGTCCCGAGGGAACGGCGGGGGCGGCAAGAGCGGCTATTGAAAACGGCTTGCTCAACGACGCGCTGCCTCAAAAGGTGTATTATATAATTTCCTGCTTCCGTCACGAGAAGCCGCAGGCGGGACGTCTCCGTGAATTCCACCAGTTTGGCGCGGAGCTTTATGGCAGCGCGGACGCTTCCGCAGACGCTGAAATGATCGCTCTGGCAAAGTCCCTGCTTGACCGTCTGGGTCTTGATAATGTAGAGCTTTTCATAAATTCAATAGGCTGTCCTACTTGCCGCGCCGAGTACCACAAGGCTCTGAAAGAATATTTCGAGGGCAGGAAAAGCGATCTTTGCCCCACCTGTCTTGACCGTCTGGAGAGAAATCCCATGCGTATTCTTGACTGCAAAAGTCCCGTTTGTCAGGGCATTGCAAAGGACGCTCCCATTATTCTTGACTTCCTTTGCGAAGAATGTTCGGAACACTTTGAGAAGCTGAAAAGCAGTCTTGCCGCTATGGATATTGAGTTCAGCATTAACCCGAAAATCGTCCGCGGACTTGACTACTACACAAAGACCGTTTTCGAGTTCATAACCAACGATATAGGCGCGCAGGGTACAGTCTGCGGCGGCGGTAGATACGACGGTCTTATCGAGCAGCTTGGGGGAAATCCCACACCTGCGCTGGGCTTTGCAATGGGTCTTGAACGTCTTATAATGACTATGGAGAACAAGGGCGCGGAGTTCGTCCCCGCCAAAAAGTGCGACCTCTATATTGCGGCAATGGGGGACAAGGCGAGGGAGAAAGCTATTGTTATGGCGAAGCAGCTCCGCGACGAGGGCTACCGCGCTGAGTTCGACACAATGAACCGCGGTATCAAGCCGCAGATGAAGTATGCAAATAAGATAGGCGCGGCGTTTGTTATCGTACTGGGCGACAACGAGCTTGAAAGCGGCACGGTGAAGCTGAAAAATATGTCAAGCGGCGAGCAGACGGATATTGCTCTGTACGATAGGTTTATTGATAATTTTTCAAATATTTTTGTGGCGGAAATGTTTGACGTCGGTGAACACCCGTTGGCATAAGTCATCAATATAAATGGAGAGCATAAAATGAACAAACAGGAAAAAATAATCAAAGCAATAGGTGTGATAATTTGGACTGCCATTATACTGGCGGCTGTGGGGTTTGTCGCATATCATGTTCTGGTTTATTTCGCTGTGAAAGACAGCTACGAAAAATCGCGTAGAGAAGCTCTTGAAGAATTTAACACCGTCTATAAATATGTTCTTGAAAACAGGGAGGTATATGAAGAATTTTCCGAATATCAGCTCTCCTTGCTTGACGAAAACTATACTGTGTTTGAAATTGAGCATGAGGGCAATATGCAGGAAATGCGGGATATTGTTTTAAAATATTTCGGATCTGCCTATGCGGGAGAGAACGGTTACGGAGAACTCGCTGTTAATTATAATCATGATATGAACCACCCTTATTGTATAACCTGTTATTATTATAAGGACGGCGTAAACAGGTCGCCTTACGGAAATGAAACAGAAAAAGTAATCGGTGACAACATTTATATTTGTTTATGGAACACCGGTACTATTTGATTTTGCATTTATATTTTTTATGAAAGGAAGTTTTAAAAATGGATACCATGAAAGGATTAAAAAGAACACATTACTGCGGCGAGGTTCTCACCGCGGGAGAGACCGTCACCGTGGGCGGATATGTTGACACCGTCCGCGACAAGGGAGGAATTATTTTTATCGTCCTACGCGACAGGACGGGCGTTGTACAGCTTACTTTCAACGAGACCACCGACAAAGCAGTCTTTGAGAAAGCCTCCTCCTGCCACTCGGAGTATGTTGTTATGGCAAAGGGCGAGGTGCGCAACCGCGAAAGCGTGAACGACAAAATTCCCACGGGTCACGTTGAGATTTTTGTGGACGACCTGCGTATTCTTGCAAAGGCGCAGACACCTCCCTTTGAAATTGTTGACAACACCAATACTAACGAGGAACTGCGCCTGAAGTACCGCTACCTCGACCTGCGCCGCAAGCCTTTGCAGGACAACATAATCATGCGGAGCAAAATCGCCAAGACTGCCCGTGATTACTTCTATGAGAACGGCTTTATAGAAATCGAAACACCTATGATGATAAAGTCCACCCCGGAGGGGGCGAGGGACTATTTAGTGCCGTCAAGAGTTCATCAGGGAAAGTTTTACGCATTGCCCCAGTCTCCGCAGATATACAAGCAGCTCCTTATGGTTTCGGGATTTGACCGCTATATTCAACTTGCACGCTGCTTCCGCGACGAGGACTTGCGCGCGGACAGACAGCCCGAATTTACGCAGATAGATTTGGAAATGTCCTTTGTTGACGTTGAGGACATTATGGAAATAGGCGAGGGATTTATCAAGAGACTTTTTAACGATGTGCTTAATGCGGAAATTCCCACTCCCCTGCCGAGGCTGACCTACACCGAGGCTATGAACCGTTTCGGTTCGGACAAGCCCGACACACGCTTCGGTATGGAAATTACCGATATTTCGGAAATCGTTAAGGACTGCGGCTTTGGAGTGTTTACTTCCGCGATTGAAGCGGGTGGCTCGGTACGTGCCATAACTGCAAAAAATGCGGCAGCTACTCTCACAAGAAAAGAGATTGACAAGCTGACCGAATACGTCCGCGGAATAGGCGCAAAGGGACTTGCTTACGTCCGCTGGGTTGAGGACGCCCCAAGCTGCTCCTTTGCAAAATTTATGGGCGAGGGCGAACTGGATAAAATTCTCTCCGCGGTTGGCGCGGAAAAGGGCGATGTGGTACTCATTGTTACAGATAAAAATAATGTTACTCTGCCGACATTGGGCGCGCTCCGTCTTAAAGTTGCAAAGCAGCTGGACATCATTCCCGCGGACAAGTTTAACTTCCTGTGGATAACAGAGTTCCCATTCTTTGAGTACAACGAGGATACCCAGCACTGGGACGCAATGCACCACCCCTTTACAATGCCTATGGACGAGTGTTTGCAGTACCTTGACACAAACCCCGAAAAGGTCTTTGCAAAGGCGTATGACCTTGTGCTCAACGGCACAGAATTGTCAAGCGGTTCTATCCGTATCAACGACTATGAATTACAGCAGAAGATGTTCAAGGCGCTGGGTCTTACCGACGAGGAGATAGAGGCAAAATTCGGCTTTTTGGTTGAAGCCTACAAGTACGGCGCGGCTCCCCACGGAGGCATGGGAATAGGTCTTGACCGCCTTGCAATGATAATGTGCGGCGCGGACAGCCTGCGGGACGTTACCGCGTTCCCCAAGGTGCAGAACGCCTCCGAGCTTATGTCGGCTTGCCCGTCCCCTGTTGATAAGGACAGTCTTGATGTGCTGGGAATTGCCGTTACTGCAAAAAAGGAATAGTTCATTGTTTGTTTTGTGCAATATTGTACTTCTCTCACTGTTTTTTTGTATAATATCACGATATTAAAAATAATTTTCTTAAAAGTTGCACGCAAACGTGCAACTTTTACCTCTTTTTAAACTATTTATGTAAGGATATTTTTTAAATAGCTTAGGAGGTAAAATTATGACGTTAGAAAATTTTAATTATCGCACTGACCCTTTGTTTTTACGAAACCGGTTTTCCGCTAATGCAGACAAATACGGTATTCCGATTGTCCCTAAATCGCAGTTTGTAAATTATGAACTGCAGGATTTAAGACTTTTAAGGTTCGACCAAGTTAAAAAAGACAACGGCGCACATGCTGACCGTATGGTTCATTTCTTTTTATATGATTACTTATTTGAGTCTTTATGGAAAAATCCTGAGCCTTTTGTCGAAGACATAAGCAAGTACCTCGGAGTGCTGACACCTGATTTCAGTATGTATATAGAAATGCCTGTCGCTGTGCAGCTGTACAATACCTTTCGCAACCGCTGGTGCGGAGCATATCTGAAGTCAAAGGGTCTGCGTGTTGTTCCTACGATCAACTGGAGCACTGAAGAAAGCTTTGATTTTTGCTTTGCGGGAGTTCCGAAAGGCTCAGCTGTTGCAGTATCAACGTATATGTTCCATGCACATAATAATCATGCTGAGCAAAAAGACCTGTTCATGCGCGGATATCAGGAAATGCTTCGGCAAATAGAACCTGAACATATAATCTGCTACAGCGAACCGTTCAAAGAAATGACAGGCAATATTATCTATGTTGACTATGATTTAAGTTCATGGAAGCATATGGAAGATGACGCGGTCAAGAGCAACAGGGTCAAACACATAATTGGATATGCAAGCTGCTTGAACAAACCGATAATTACAAAAACAGGTTTTGTAATGAAAGGCGGAGGGAGTGCTTATGGCGGGGAATGGGTACCGAAAGATGCCAATTCAGAACGACTTTTAGGGGAACCAAATTCGTCTGCTGAAAATCGTGTTGAAAATCCTAACGGAAGTTATGATGTTAAAGATAATTACGATGAAAACGGACACGCAACACTTGAACGTCAATATACAGATCACGGAAAACCTTTTGCACACTCAAATCCTCACGATCATAAAATTGACTGGAGCAATGGTAAACCTGAATTTAGCGGTCCAATTAATTATTTTGACGGTAATATCCCAGAACTAAAAAATTTTAAATCAGGAGATATACTTATGAAAGAAAATAATAAAAGCATATATAATCCCGATGACCATAAATTTGAAAATCTTTCGGAATTTAAATGTTATCTTTCCTGCGGTGCTAACGTTGGATTTAAATACAATAATACAGAGTATGGAATTGAAGGGCATAACAACAGCTTTGATATATGGATATACTACGGCGGCGATGTTGTCACGGGAATAACACTTGACGAAGTTTTAGATTATAAGCTTGACGGTGTTAAAATTAAGGATTTGATATTAACTGCTGAGATTACCGAAAGAATTTTATAAACACGTATAATTTTCAAATTTCCATGAAATTTAACTTGCATTCGTCTCATATATATGGTATTATTGATTTAAAGGTTCATTCCCTTTTTACGACATGATTTTCAAAAGTATAGAAAGGAGAACGAATATGGTTATATTCTGGATCATTTTTTTTATAGCCGCACTTCTGGTCGAAGCGGCCACCTTTGCGCTTGTGTCCATATGGTTTGCGGCGGGCGCGATGGGCGCTCTCATCACCGCTTCGCTGGGCGGAAATCTTACGCTCCAGCTTATTGTATTTGTCCTTATATCGGGTATACTATTGGCGTTTACACGTCCTTTGCTGAAAAAGCTTTTCCCCAACAAATTCATTCCCACCAATTCCGAGCTTGAAGTGGGAAAGACTGCCGTTGTAACAGAAGACATCTGCAACGAAACGGGCAAGGGCAGAGTCAGAGTGGGAGGCGTAAACTGGGCGGCTGTCTCCGCGGACGGTGCAAATATCCCCGAGGGCACAGTCGTTACGGTAACAGAGGTTCGTTCCGCAAAGCTTGCGGTCATTTTAAAAAGCGGCGAAAACGATACAAAAAATTAATTTTGAAAGGTTGACGTTTTATGCAGTATGTTTTTATCGGTCTTATCATTCTGGCTATCCTTATTCTTATTTCGGGAATCAAATTCGTTCCTCAGGCAAATGAGTATGTTGTGGAAAGACTGGGTACTTATTCCCGTTCCCTCCACGCTGGTCCACACTATGTAATGCCTTTTATCGAAAAGGTGGCGAAGAGGGTATCCGTAAAAGAACAGGTCGCTGATTTTAAGCCCCAGCCCGTTATCACAAAGGATAACGTTACCATGCAGATAGACACTGTCGTATTCTACCGCATTACCGATTCAAAGCTTTACACATACGGCGTTGAACGTCCTTTGGCAGCGATAGAGAATCTTACCGCAACGACTCTCCGTAACATCATAGGCGAACTTGAGCTGGACTCTACCCTCACTTCCAGAGACGTTATCAACGCAAAGATAACCGCTATTCTTGACGAAGCCACAGACCCATGGGGTATCAAGGTAAACCGCGTTGAGCTGAAAAACATTATCCCTCCAAGAGAAATACAGGACTCCATGGAACGTCAGATGAAAGCGGAACGCGAAAGACGTGAAAAGATACTTCAGGCTGAGGGTGAAAAGAAGTCTCAGGTGCTTGTGGCTGAAGGTGAAAAGGAATCCAAGATACTCCGCGCCGAAGCCGACAAGGAAGCGGAAATTCTTCGTGCTGAGGCTGAAAAGCAGGCTATGATCCTACATGCGGACGCTGTAAGACAGCAGAAAATACTTGAAGCACAGGGTGAAGCGGAATCCATTCAGATGGTTCAGAACGCCCTTGCGGAAAGCCTTGTTCGTCTTAACCAGTCCAATCCTCAGGACAACGTTATCGCTCTCAAAAGTCTCGAAGCCTTTGCAAAAGCCGCCGACGGCAGAGCGACAAAGATCATTATTCCCTCGGAAATCCAGGGACTTGCAGGACTTGTTACCTCTATTAAAGAGATCGCGGCAAACAATGCACAGCAGGCACAGTCTCAGAAACCTCAGAACAAGTGATACTGCGGGCGGTGAAGCATATTACTTCGCCGCCCGATTTGTTTCAAATATCTAAAACATTTTTTGAAAGGATAATTATATGAACTTACTTTTTCTCGGCGACGTTGTGGGAGAGATTGGCTGTAATTTTGTGGGCGAAAAGCTTCGGGGACTGAAAAAATTCTACAATGCCGAAGTGGCTGTAGTCAACGGAGAAAACAGCGCAAACGGCAACGGCATTACCCCTAATTCGGCGAAATACCTTTTTTCTCACGGCGCAGATATTATCACCACAGGCAATCACTGCTACCGCCGCAGAGAGATATACGAAACACTTAACAGAGAAGAAATGCTGCTTCGTCCGGCAAATTTTCCCGAGGGCAATCCGGGTCACGGAGTCTGCCTGTACGACATGGGACGATGCAAAATTGCAGTGATAAACCTTATGGGTACTGTTTATATGGAATCTCTGGATAATCCTTTTTCCACAGTTGACAGACTTCTCGGTGAAATTGATACTCCAAATATATTTGTGGATTTTCACGCAGAAGCCACAGGCGAAAAAAAAGCAATGGGATTTTATCTTGCGGGAAAGGTCACTGCTGTTTTCGGTACTCATACTCATGTTCAAACTGCTGACGAAATGATACTTTCAGGTCACACGGGATACATCACCGACGCGGGTATGTGCGGTCCGGAGCTTTCTGTACTGGGAGTAAAAACCGAGATCGCTATCGAAAAGCAGCGTTTTCATGCTCCCGTAAGATTCACCGAATCGGATAATCCTCCCTTTATTAACGGAGTAATGGTCGAATTTGACCAAAATAATGGTAAATGTGTTACAATTGAACGGTTGATTATTAGATAAAATTCCGAAAATATTTATTTGCTATTGTAACCTTTTTAAATATGTTGTATAATGATAGATACTATAATATTAATATAATTGTTAAAATATTCAATATTGATTACAAAAATTTAGGAGGGCTTTCCAGTGGAGGTTTTAAAAGTTTCGGCGCGGTCTTTTCCGAATTCCGTCGCAGGAGCGATCGCAAGCGTTATGAAAGAACAGGAAACAGTTGAAGTTCAGGCAGTAGGTGCGGGAGCGGCAAATCAAGCTATAAAAGCTATTGCCATAGCAAGAGGATACTTAGCTCCCGTTGGCATAAATCTTGTTTGTTATCCTGCTTTTGCCAATGTTACAATTGACGGAGAGGTAAGAACGGCTATTCGTTTGATTTGCGAGAAAAAATAAATTTTAATGTAAAAAATAAAAAGAGGTACGGAAATATCCGTACCTCTTTTTATTGGATTTGATTACTTGATAAGCTCAACACCGCCAAGAATGGGAATGCCCTTTCTTATACCCTTGTTTGCGTTTACCGCGTTCATAATAGCAAAAACAAGAGTTGCGATACCGATAATAGGACTCGCGATCCAACCGAGGATAGGAATAATAAGTACCACGCTTGTCGCAATGTACATAAGCAGGATCAGCAATCCCTGATTTGCATAGAACTTTCCGTACTGAGAGTTCTGGCAGCATACCAACGGCAGGAAAAACAGGATCGGAATAAAGATCTGAAGAATAGCTGCAAGCAGAACCATATTCTTGTTCTGCTGCACATCGCTCTGGTCAAAATAAGTTTCGTTCATAATAAATAACCCCTTTCCCGGAACAAAGTCCCGACGAATTATCCCCGATAGATTTTTTGAGGATAACCGTTTTTTACTTAATGATTCTGATTTTTATAACACTGTCAACAGCGGCAAGCTTGTTGACAATATCATCGTTAATATCGCCCGCAGCGTCAAGCATTGTGTAAGCATAATCCTTTTTGGACTTGCTCACCATATTGTCGATATTTATGCCTGCATTGCCGAGAGCGGTTGTGAGATGTGAAATAACTGCAGGAATATTCTTGTGCATTACACAAATTTTTGTACCGGCAGCATTCATTTCAGCGTCGGGATAGTTAACGGAGTTCTTGATATTTCCGTTTTCAATGTAATCGATAAGCTCCAGAGCAGCCATCATAGCGCAGTTGTCCTCCGACTCGGGAGTAGAAGCTCCGAGGTGAGGAATAGCAATAACGTTCTTAACGCCCAGAACTTCATCGCTGGGGAAATCAACAACGTAAGCAGATACTTTTCCGCTTTCAAGAGCAGCTATTATTGCTGAATTGTCAACAAGCTCGCCTCTTGCAAAGTTGAGAATGCGAACTCCGTCTTTCATCATAGCAATTGTATCATTGTTGATAGTACCCTTTGTATCTGCATTATATGGAACGTGGATAGTGATGTAATCGGAAGCAGCATAAACGTCTTTAACGTCGGCAGCAGCCTTTACTGCGGGATTAAGTCCGAGAGCAGCTTTAACGGAAAGGTAAGGATCATAGCCGATTACTTTCATTCCGAGAGCGACTGCTGCGTTTGCAACCAATACGCCGATAGCGCCGAGACCGATAACGCCCAAAGTTTTGCCCATTATTTCAGGACCGGCAAACTGTCCCTTGCCCTTTTCAACCATTTTGCCGACTTCTGCGCCGTTGCCCTTGAGGGTCTGAGCCCAAGCCATAGCCTCGGGAACCTTACGGGAAGAAATGAGCATTCCCGCAATAACAAGCTCCTTAACCGCGTTTGCGTTTGCTCCGGGAGTGTTGAAAACAACGATACCCTGCTCAGCGCACTTGTCAACGGGAATATTGTTTACTCCTGCGCCGGCACGGGCAATAGCAAGCAGATTGGGAGCGAACTCCATGTCGTGCATTGCCGCGGAACGAACCATAATTGCATCGGGGTTAGCGACCTCGTCGGCAATGTTGTATTTTGCGGTATCGAAATTATCGGTACCGTATTTTGAAATTTTATTCAAAGTCTGAATATTGAACATTTCTATCAAAACCTTTCTATAGCTTTTGTGATTGTTTCATGTAAAACATTTTATTCGCCGATTTTAAAACCGACGCCTTGACTGTCCGCTATCACGGGTTTACCGTCACGGTCAAGCAGTGGAGTGAGACCCCCTGAATAGCCGTCCTCGCGGTAAAGGTAATTCACGCCTGTTTCGGTATCCACCCATACTTCCATGATACTCACAGCGCCCTGTTTGTATATTCTTTTAAATCTGTCAGCCATTTTAATTCCTCCAAATCAATTTTATAATTGTTGGAATTGCAGTAAAACAGACTCTGCAATTATGCATTCTCAGCTTCAAATTTCTTCATGAATTCAACAAGCTTTTCAACGCCCTCAATAGGCATAGCGTTATAGATAGAAGCTCTCATACCACCGACGGAACGGTGTCCCTTGAGGTTCTCAAAGCCGGCAGCCTTTGCCTCCTTAACGAACTTAGCGTCCAGCTCCTCGTTGCCTGTTACGAAAGGAACGTTCATGAGCGAACGGTCTTTCTTTTCAACAGTACCCTTGAAAAGATTACTCTGGTCGAGGAAATCGTAAAGGATAGCAGCTTTTTTCTCATTGTGCTTCTTCATAGCTTCGAGACCGCCCATTTTCTTTATCCACTTGAATACCTTACCGCAGATGTAAATACCGTAGCAGGGAGGTGTGTTGTAAAGGCTGTCGTTGTCTGCCTGAGTTTTCCATTTCAGCATAGTGGGTGTTCCGGGGAGAACGTCGTCTCTGATAAGATCCTCACGGATAATAGCGATAACAACGCCTGCGGGACCGATATTCTTCTGTACTCCGCCGTAGATAACGCCGTACTTTGTAACGTCAACAGGCTCGGAAAGGAAACAGGAGGAAACGTCCGCAACAAGGTCTTTTCCCTTTGTATTGGGAAGCTGCCAGAACTTTGTACCGTAAATGGTGTTGTTCTCGCAGATGTAAACATAGTCTGCATCATCGGGAATAGCGAGATCGGAGCAGTCGGGGATGTAGGAGAAAGTTTTGTCTGCGGAGGAAGCAACGTCCACAGCTTCACCGTAAAGCTTAGCCTCCTGGAAAGCTTTTTTAGCCCACTGACCTGTGATGATGTAAGCGGCTTTCTTGTTTTTCATAAGATTCATGGGAACAGCCGCAAACTGCTGGGAAGCGCCGCCCTGAAGGAACAGAACCTTGTAGTTGTCGGGAATATTCATAAGATCACGGATATCCTTTTCCGCGTCCTTGATTATCTCGTCGTAAGCCTTGGAACGGTGGGACATTTCCATAACGGACATGCCCGTACCCTTATAGTCGAGCATTTCATCTGCCGCTTCTTTAAGGACTTCCTCGGGAAGAACAGCGGGACCTGCGCTGAAGTTATAAACTCTGGACATTTTAAAAGACCTCCAAAAAAGTAATGAAAAATAATTATACAAATCAATTATATC
>CAMWRN010000009.1 GCA_947176675.1 uncultured Clostridia bacterium
CTTATTGCTATATATAATAACATATTACCAAACAAAAGTAAAGGGCTTTTTATAAAGTTTATTAAAAAAACATGAAAAATCTTTCGCAAAATAATTTCGTCGGCTTTTATGCCGTGTTTCGGCAGGATATACCTTTTATTTTTCGTAACGGCGGCAAAGAATTACGCTTATTGAAAATAGTTGTTAAAAATTTTTAAAACCTATTTTCAAACAGAAAATTTTATGCTATACTGTAATTATATTACATTTCTGCGCCGCTGAAAGCCGGCGGCGGCAAACTAAACCGAAGCAGTCAGAACAAGGTCCTGACCAAATAACGGACATGGAGGTTATTATTATGAACGAAACAGAGCTTTACTCCCTTTGGTGCGAAAAAGCCACCGACGATCCCGATCTTCAGACCGAGCTTAAATCCATTGCAGGAGACTCCGATGCGATTACAGACAGATTCTACCGCGACCTTGAATTCGGTACGGGCGGTCTGCGCGGCGTTATCGGCGCAGGCTCGTATAGGATGAACATCTATACTATCCGCAGAGCCACACAGGGTCTTGCAGATTATGTAAATGAAGCTTTCCCTGCCAATCCGTCCGTGGCTATCGCTTACGACAGCCGTATCAAATCCGATGTTTTCGCCAAGGAGGCTGCGGCGGTTCTTGCAGCTAACGGAATCAAGGTTCACATCTACAGCGAGCTTATGCCTACGCCTATGCTTTCCTATGCCGTAAGAACTCTCAAGTGCAGCGCGGGTATCGTTGTTACAGCAAGCCATAACCCCGCAAAGTACAACGGCTATAAGGTATACGGTTCCGACGGCTGTCAGCTTACTTTGGGTGCTGCCGAGATCGTGCTTAAAAATATCAACAAAGTTCCCATGTTTGACGGAGCCAAGCTTATCTCCTTTGAAAAGGGCATTGAGGACGGCACAATTGAGTACATTTCCCAGGAGGTAATAACCTCTTATATTGACAAAGTGGCTGAGCAGGGTATCCATACCGACCTTTGCGCGGCAAGCGGTCTTAAGGTCGTTTACACTCCCCTTAACGGTACCGGCAACAAGCCTGTACGCATGATACTGAAAAAGATCGGCATTACCGATGTTACCGTTGTTCCCGAGCAGGAGTACCCCAACGGAAACTTTACCACCTGTCCTTTCCCCAACCCTGAGATCAAGGAGGCTCTTGCACTGGGTCTGAAGCTTTGCGACACAGTTAAGCCCGACCTTCTGCTTGCTACCGACCCCGACTGCGACCGTGTGGGTATCGCTGTTCCCGACGGAAAGGGCGGATACGTTCTTTTCACAGGAAACGAAGTGGGAGCAATGCTTCTTGAATACATCTGTGCCGAGCGCACAAAGCTGGGAACCATGCCTGAAGACCCCGTTGCTGTAAAGACTATCGTTACCACCGATATTACAAAGGCTATCGCCAAGGAGTACGGCGTTAAGATCGTAGAAGTTCTCACAGGCTTCAAGTTTATCGGTGAGCAGATCGGTTTCTTAGAGGATAAGGGCGAGGAGAACCGCTACATCTTCGGCTTTGAGGAGAGCTATGGATATCTGGCGGGTTCTTATGTCCGCGACAAGGACGCTGTTGTGGCTTCCATGCTTATCTGCGAAATGGCTGCGTTCTACCGTACAAAAGGCATCTCGCTTCTTCAGGCAAGAGAAAATATGTACAAGAAGTACGGTGTTTACACTCATACGCAGAAGTCCTTTACCTGCGAGGGTGCAAGCGGAATGCAGAAGATGAAGGAGCTTATGACAATGCTCCGCACCGAGACCCCCAAGGCTATCGGCGGGCTTTCCGTTATCCGCTTCGACGACTACCTTGACAGCACCTCCGTTGACTGCGCTACGGGAAACAAGACTAAGCTTACCCTGCCCAAGTCGGACGTTCTCACATTTGCTCTGGAGGACGGCGCTTCGGTAATTATCCGTCCGTCGGGTACAGAGCCTAAGATCAAAGCGTACTATACCACAACGGGAGCGGTAAAGGCTGATTCGGAAGCTCTCGAAGCAAAGATATCCGCAGATTTCCAGAAGATACTGGGCTTCTGATCTTTCAATAAATAAAAAAACGATCCTGTCACAGAGTGCGATTTCTGTGACAGGATTTTTTCGGATATTTAACGGTCTTTTATTCCGTGGCAGGTTCAGTCACGCGCTTGGGCTGGGTCTTGTCGTCGGTAATGCCCATTATGTAGTCCACGCTGGTTTTGTAGTAGTTGGATAACTTTTCCATAACAGGCAGAGATGGCTGAAGAAGTCCCGTTTCATATCTGGAATAGGTCTGCTGCTTTAAGCCAAGGTATTCAGCGATCTGACGCTGCGTTGCGCCGGATTCTCGGCGAAGCTCTTTGAGTCTGAGTTTCATAATTATTCTCCTTTAAAAATAATTTTATGCAGTTGAAAAAGTTATTGATACTGTCTGTACGACAGCATACTCACAACATTATAACATATTTATTTGCATATTTCAATCCCATTATGACATCATGTGCCAAAATTTTTGTCGTCCGAGAAAACTATAGGACAGCGGCGGTTTTGCACATTCTCCGGCAATCGGAAAAAAATATTGTAATTTGCGGAAAACTATGTTATAATTATTTAGTATCTTTACTGAAAGGAGCGCAAAACAATGCCAAATATGTACGCGGAAGTAAACTACGAGTCCCTTGCCCTGTTCGGAAAATTCGGCGGAGCAATGCTGGGACTGCTTCTGCTTGTGTGGCTGATAGCGGTCCTCACCCCGAAAGCCGCAAAGCTCATCGACAGGCTTGCGGGAAAACCGCCAAAAGAACGACCCGAAAGGGTGCAGGATAATATTAAACCCGAAGAATACGAGGTGCATTCTTTTTTTGAGGACGTACCATTAAAGAAGCAGGGGGGATAAGAAGCAAGAGGCAGGAAACGGTGAAAAATAGGATGACTTTTTATGCGTACGAAATATTCTGCGGAGTAAAAGCAAATAACCTCTTGAGCTAATTACAAACTAATTTATAAAGGAGTAAATCTATTATGGCAAAAGATAACAAAAAATTGGTTGAAGCAATAACCTCAATGGACGAGGATTTTGCAAAATGGTACACGGACATAGTTAAAAAGGCGGAGCTTATCGAGTATACCTCCGTTAAGGGCTGTATGGTAATTCGTCCCTACGGCTACGCTATATGGGAGAATATGCAGAAAATTCTGGACGGTATGTTCAAGGCTACGGGACACGAAAACGTGTGTATGCCTATGTTCATTCCCGAAAGTCTTTTGCAGAAAGAAAAAGACCACGTTGAGGGCTTCGCTCCCGAAGTGGCGTGGGTAACTCACGGCGGCAGCGAAAAGCTGGAGGACAGGCTCTGCGTCCGCCCCACCTCCGAGACGCTTTTCTGCGAGCATTACGCCAATATAGTACATTCCTACCGCGACCTGCCTAAGCTCTATAACCAGTGGGTATCTGTCGTACGCTGGGAGAAAACCACACGTCCTTTCCTCCGTTCAAGGGAATTCCTGTGGCAGGAGGGTCACACTATTCACGCTAGTGCGGAGGAGGCTGTCGTTGAGACGGAGAAAATGCTGAATGTGTACGCAGAGTTCTGTGAAAAAAGTCTTGCAATGCCTGTTATAAAGGGCAGAAAGACGGACAGCGACAAGTTCGCGGGCGCGGAGGCTACCTACGCTATCGAGGCTCTTATGCACGACGGCAAAGCTTTGCAGGCGGGTACGTCCCACAATTTCGGGGACGGCTTTGCAAAGGCGTTTGAAATTATGTACACCGACAAGGAGAACAAAAAGGTTTACCCGCACCAAACGTCATGGGGCGTTTCCACCCGTCTTATCGGCGGAATAATTATGACCCACGGCGATGACAGCGGACTTGTTCTTCCTCCTGCTGTTGCACCTGTTCAGGCGGTAATTGTGCCTATTCAGCAGTTCAAAGAGGGCGTCCTTGACAAGGCAAACGAGCTTGCGGACAAGCTTAAAGCGGCAGGAATCCGCGTTAAGGTTGACGACAGTGACAACTCCCCCGGCTGGAAGTTTGCGGAGTACGAAATGAAGGGCGTGCCTGTCCGCATTGAGATAGGTCCTAAGGATATCGAGAATAACCAGTGCGTATGCGCTCTGAGGTACAGCGGTGAGAAGAGAACGGTTTCTCTTGAAAATACGCTTGAAACATTTAAGGACGCCGTGGTTGAAATGCTTGAAAAGGAGATACCCGAGGGTATGTTCAATAAGGCTGCGGAAAACCGTGAGAAGCACACTTACAGATGCACAACTATGGACGAGATCACAAAGGCTCTGGAGGAAAACGGCGACGGCTTCGTAAAGGCAATGTGGTGCGGCGATGAGGCTTGCGAGGACAAGGTAAAGGAAGTCACGGGCGTTGGCTCGCGGTGCATTCCCTTTGAACAGGAAGAATTGTCCGACAAGTGCGTATGCTGCGGCAAGCCCGCTAAGCAGATGGTTTACTGGGGCAAGGCGTATTGATCTCTATCGTAGGGGACGGGCTTCTCGTCCCCTACGAACACAAAAGGAGAATTTAATATGGACTACTCCAAATTTTACCGCACAAACGCTGTGATCGAACTTATCGGAGATGTGCTGGCGGCTGTTTGGGCTGTTATAAATATTTTTATTTCGGACAGTTATGTTGCTGCGCCCTTGATTCCGATGATGGCGGGACAGATAATAAAGAATATCCGCGAAATTGTTCTTACGGGACGCGATGACTACAAGCAGGAGAAATACCTTACAAGCTATGAAAATTCGTACAAGGATAACAGAACATTGAATATTTTTAAGGCGCTTCTCAGTCTTGCGGTTGTTTTGCTTGTAATTATAAAATTGATTATTCGGCAGGTAAGCATATGAAAAAATTTTTAGCGGTACTACTATTAATATGTGCGGCAATGCCTATGGGCGGCTGCTCCATAAAAAAGGAATATGATCTTCACGGCAAGGAGCAGGTGGAGGCTCTGCGGGAAAGCGCGAAAGGCTGGCAGAGCGGCAGGTATCTGCTGACCAATATTAACACCGATGTGATGGATCAGGCGTTCTCCTTTATGTACAGCGAGGACGGCTTTCAGACATATCTGTACGAGCGGGTCTCGGAGGAAAACGGTTACTATGCGGAGTTTTCAGACGGCGAGACCTTTTATGTGCTGAACGGAGGAGAGGTCAGCATTTTAAAAAGCGGCGCGGAGGGATATGTTTCCTATAGCAGGGACAATCCTCACCCATACAGTACGGGAGATCTGCTTTTCTACGAAAACCTTTTTGTGAAGTCCTCGGAGGAGGCGCCGCAGGAGGACGGCGGAATTGACTATATATACTATTATAATGCGGAGAAGATAAACGATACTTTAGGTACGAATCTGATCGAGTTTGTCACTGAGTATGTTTTTGGTGCGGACGGAGAGTTTGAATATTTTGTCCAAAGAAATTCCGACGGGGAAAACAGCTACGCGTACCGCATTGACGTTATCGACGCGGATTCCCTGACGGAGATAGAAAATCCCGCTTTGGCTTCAGATGAATAAGCGGATTTTGTCCGAAAATATCAGTATGCCGCAAAAGCGGCGTTATATGCAGAATTTTCGAGATATTGGTTAAAGTGCATAAAAAATCGCGGGAAAGTCCTTGAAAATTCTATAGCTAAAATTTGTAAAATTAGCATTACCCCCTTGAAATCGGACGGGGGTAATGCTATAATATTACTTGCGTGACTGCGATACGGCGGGTTTTACCGCTATGTTTTATGTTTGCGAGGAAGCGGAAGGTTGCCTGCGGTGTGCAGGGGAATTTCCGTGGAGTATGTCCGATAATCGGGCGGCTGTGATAACGAACACTGTGTGTGCTTAAACCGCGGACGGCTTGCGTCTGTCCGTAGGTAAGCTGTGTGTGATTATCCTGCCCGAAAGACATTGGTTTTTCGGGTGTTTTAGTTCCCGAGGGCGCGAAACACACGGAGACGTGGAACGCGCAAATGCGGGAATTACGGGTAGTCGGTTACCACAAAACCTCGTCCCCAAAAGTTTTAAAGTTATTCAGGAGGCGATCATTAATGGCAGTCAATGAAAAAATCAGAATCAGAATCAAAGGTTACGACCATGCGGTAGTTGACGCTGCTGCGGCTAAGATCGTGGACGCTGCTAAAAGAAGCGGCGCAAGAGTAAGCGGACCTATTCCGCTTCCCACCGACAAGGAGATCATCACAATTCTCCGCGCGGTCCACAAGTACAAGGACAGCCGCGAGCAGTTTGAAATGAGAACCCACAAGAGACTTATCGACGTTATCAGACCATCCGACAAGTCTGTTGAGGCTCTGCAGGGTCTTGAGCTTCCTGCCGGCGTTGACGTTGTAATGGAAATCAAGTAAGCTGAAAGGTTTATCATTTCCGAAAGGCGTTATGCGGTAGGTCATGTTGCGGGAACGCAACCAATAACCAAAAGGAGGAAAAACTATGACAAAGGCAATCATCGGCAGAAAAATCGGTATGACACAGATTTTCGATGAAGCAACAAACAAGGTCATTCCCTTGACCGTCGTTGAAGCGGGTCCCTGTGTTGTCGTTCAGAAGAAAACAGTTGAGAACGACGGCTACAGCGCAGTTCAGCTCGGCTTCGGCGATATGAGGGAAAAGCTTGCGAACAAGCCCATCAAGGGTCACTTCGCAAAGGCTGACGTGGCTATCAAGAGAACTCTCAAAGAGTTCAGACTTGACGGTGCGGAGGACATGGAGGTAGGCGCAATCCTGAAGGCTGACTCCTTTGCTGAGGGAGACATCGTTGATGTTTCCGGCACATCAAAGGGTAAGGGCTTCCAGGGCACTATCAAGAGAAACAACAACTCCAGACTGAAGGAGACCCACGGTTCGGGTCCTGTACACAGACACGCAGGCTCTATGGGAGCTTGTTCCTCCCCTTCCCGTATCTACAAGGGCAAGGCACTTCCCGGTCATATGGGCAGTGAAAAGGTAACAGTACAGAATCTTCAGATCGTCAAGGTTGACGCAGAAAACAATCTTATCGCGGTCAGAGGCGCGATCCCCGGACCCAAGAACGGGATCGTTACTATCTGCGACTGCGTAAAAAAGAAAAAGGCTTAATGGAAGGAGGAAGCAGTAATGCCCAGTATTAAAGTTCTGGATATGACAGGCAAAGAGGTTTCGGATATCGAGCTGTCGGACGCTGTTTTCGGCATAACTCCAAACGAGTCTGCTATGCACACAATGGTTGTGAATTATCTCGCTAACCAGAGACAGGGTACACAGTCCACACTCACCCGCACAGAGGTAAGAGGCGGCGGAAGAAAGCCCTGGAGACAGAAGGGCACCGGTCATGCAAGACAGGGTTCCACACGTGCTCCTCAGTGGACACACGGCGGCGTGGCTCTCGGACCCAAGCCCAGAAGCTACCGCTTCACGGTAAACAAGAAGCTTAAGAGACTGGCTATGAAGTCCGCTCTTTCGACTAAGGTCATCGACAACAATATCATTGTTCTCGACGATATCAAAATGAACGAATACAAGACCAAGACCGTTGTTGAAATGCTCAAGGCAGTTAATCCCGACGGAGCTAAGGCTCTCATCGTAATGCCCGAGGTAAACAGCTTCGTTGTAAAGAGCGCGGCTAACATTCCCGGCGTAAAGACTGCACTTGTAAACACCATCAACGTTTACGACATCCTCAACTACGATAAGTTCATCGTTGTTAAGGACGCGGTCGCTAAGATCGAGGAGGTGTACGCATAATGATCGCACAGGATATTGTGATAAAGCCCATCATCACTGAAAAGAGCATGGAGGGTCTTCAGGAAAGCAAGTACACCTTTAAGGTTGCCAAGAATGCCAACAAGATCGAAATCGCTAAAGCGGTTGAGGAACTTTTCGGCGTTAAGGTCGCTAAGGTAAACACCATGAACGTAAGAGGCAGATCCAGAAGAATGGGTATGCACAGAGGCTTTACTCCCGATTGGAAGAAAGCTATCGTTACTCTTACCGAGGATTCCAAGACAATTGAATTCTTCGACGGCATGATGTAAGCGGGCGGGGAGCCCCCGCGGGTTGAGTCACCCCCACAGTTGGATATCAGGATATGCAACTGTGTTTGGCCCCCTCAAGGGGGCGGGCAGCAAAATGTGGGCAGGCGAAAATATCTCACCTCTTACATCTAAAAGGTATGCGCTATGGAAGAGCAGCTTCCGAAAAGCATACGAAAAAAACTAAAAAAGGAGATGAACTGCAATGGCTATCAAATCATACAAGCCTACGACGCCCTCAAGACGTCAGATGACTGTTACCGATTACAGCTGCCTTTCCAAGGTTGAGCCCGAGAAGAGCCTTCTTGCTCCTCTTAAGAAGACCGCAGGCAGAAACAGCTACGGCAGAATCACCGTTCGTCACAGAGGCGGCGGAAACAGAAGAAAATACAGAATTATCGACTTCAAGAGAGATAAGCAGGGTATGAACGCCACTGTTCTCACTCTTGAGTACGATCCCAACAGAAGCGCTTTCATCGCTCTCGTTCAGTACGAGGACGGCGAAAAGAGATATATCATTGCTCCCAACGGTCTTGCTGTCGGCGATACCGTTACAAGCGGTTCTCACGCAGATATCAAGCCCGGCAACGCTCTGGCGCTCTGCGATATCCCCGTGGGTACTTTTATCCACAACATTGAGCTTTATCCCGGCAAGGGCGCACAGCTTGTACGTTCCGCAGGAAATATGGCTCAGCTCATGGGCAAGGAGGAGACCTACGTTCTTGTAAGACTTCCTTCCGGCGAAATGAGAAAGATCCCCGCTAACTGCATGGCTTCCATCGGTCAGGTCTCCAACATAGACCACGAGAACGTAAGCCTCGGTAAGGCAGGTAAGACACGTCATCTGGGTATCAGACCTACAGTCCGCGGTTCTGTCATGAACCCCTGCGACCACCCCCACGGCGGTGGTGAAGGTAAGTCTCCCGTTGGCCGTCCCGGACCTGTTACTCCTTGGGGCAAGCCCGCTCTCGGTTACAAGACCAGAAAGCAGCACCACCGTACAGACAAGTTTATCGTTAAGAGAAGAAACGGTAAGTAAGTCACGGAGACCCACGGGATTATTTCCGCGGAAATGTTGCGCGGCTTAAGCTGCGTTTCACCAAAATGAATATTCGGTCATAAGACCGACTCATTGAAATCATAAAGAGGGATGTGGGGGACACCCCCGCACATCTTGCCTCGTAAATATGAGAGGAGGAAAACCAATGAGCAGAAGCGTTAAAAAGGGACCATACGTCCAGGAGGTCCTTCTTAAAAGAGTTATCGCTATGAACGAAGCGGGCGAGAAAAAGGTTCTCAAGACATGGAGCCGTTCTTCCACAATTTACCCCGATTTCGTTGGTCATACCTTTGCCGTTCATGACGGCAGAAAGCACGTTCCCGTATACGTTACGGAAGACATGGTAGGTCACAAGCTGGGCGAATTCGCTCCCACAAGGACTTACAAGGGACACGCAGGTTCCAAAGTTTCCAACAACGGTAAATAATAAGGCAGAGAGGAGAATTTATAATGGAAGCAAGAGCATATCTTAAAAATGCTCGCATTGCGCCGAGAAAGGTTCAGATCGTTCTCGACCTCATCAGAGGAAAGGACGTTGAAACAGCTATGGCGATTCTGCAGCACACACCTAAATCTGCCTGTGAATACCTGGAGAAGCTTCTGAAGTCCGCAGTAGCAAACGCTGAGAACAACTTCGGAATGGATAAGGATAACCTTTACGTTTCCGAATGCTTCGTTTGCCCCGGTCCTATCATGAAGAGAATCATGCCCAGAGCACAAGGCAGGGCGTTCCGCATACTCAAGAGAACTTCCCATGTTACTCTTGCAGTAAAGGAAAAAGAATAAGTCGAAAGAGGAGGTAAACTAAATGGGACAGAAGGTTAATCCGCACGGTCTTCGTGTAGGCGTTATTAAAGATTGGGATTCCCGCTGGTTTGCAAACAAGGCAACTTTCGGCGATACTTTGGTTGAGGACTATAACGTCCGCAACTATATCAAGAAAAACCTTTATGCAGCAGGCGTTCCCCGCATCGAGATCGAAAGATTCGCAGATAAGGTAAGAATTCACGTTCACTGCGCTAAGCCCGGTATCGTTATCGGCCGCGGCGGTGAGAATATCGAAAAGCTCCGTCTTGACATCGAAAAGATGATGAAGAAGTCCGTTTCTATAAATATCGTGGAGGTAAAGTCCCCCGATATGGACGCTCAGCTCGTTGCTGAAAGCATCGCTGCTCAGCTTGAGAACCGTGCTTCCTACAGAAGAGCTATGAAGCAGGCCATCGGCAGATCCATGAAGCTTGGAGCTAAGGGCATCAAGGTAATGGTAAGCGGACGTATCGGCGGTGCCGAGATCGCTCGTTCCGAGTCCTACCATGAGGGTACAATTCCCCTTCAGACTATCCGTGCCGATATTGACTACGGTTTTGCAGAGGCTGCCACAACCTATGGCAGAATCGGCGTTAAGGTTTGGATCTACAAGGGCGAAGTTCTCAAGGGCGACGTTGCCAAGGCAAGAGTCATGGCTGAAAGATCCGAGAGAAAACCCCGCAGAAACAACGATGACAGACGCGGCGGCGGAAACCGCGGCGATCGCAGAGATCGTGCACCCCGCAGAGATAGAGAAGGAGGTAATCAGTAATGCTGCTTCCTAAGAGAGTTAAGTACAGAAGAGTACAGAGAGGCCGCCTTACAGGTAAGGCTTACCGCGGAAACAAGGTTTCCAACGGTGAGTTCGGTTTGCAGGCTCTTGAGCCCGCTTGGATCACTTCCAACCAGATCGAGGCTGCCCGTATCGCGATGACCCGTTATATCAAGAGAGGCGGTCAGGTTTGGATCAAAATATTCCCCGACAAGCCTATCACCGAGAAGCCTGCCGAGACCCGAATGGGTTCAGGTAAAGGTTCACCCGAGTACTGGGTAGCTGTTGTTAAGCCGGGCAGAGTTATGTTTGAGATTGCCGGCGTAAACGAGGAGATTGCAAGAGAGGCTATGCGTCTTGCTATGCACAAGCTTCCCATCAAGTGTAAGTTTGTTAAGAAAGAGGAGGCGAGCGAATAATGAAGGCTGCGGAAGTTAGAGATATGACTACTCTTGAGCTTGACAACAAGCTTGCCGACCTGAAGAAGGAGCTTTTCGCCCTTCGCTTTCAGCACGCTGTAAATCAGCTCGACAACCCTACGCGTCTCAAGGCTGTGAAGAAGGACATTGCGAGAATAAAGACTATTCTCCGCGAGCGTTCCGGTTCAGAGCAGTAAGTGAAGGAGGGAAACAAAAATGGCTGAAAGAAATCTCAGAAAAACCAGAGTTGGCAAGGTAGTTTCCAATAAGATGGACAAAACCATTGTTGTTGCTATTGTTGATAACGTACAGCACCCTCTGTACAAGAAGATCATCAAGAGAACGATCAAGCTTAAGGCTCACGACGAAAACAACACCTGCAATATCGGCGATCGCGTTGAGATCATGGAGACCCGTCCTATTTCCAAGGACAAGAGATGGCGTCTCGTTAAGGTTATCGAGCAGGCTAAGTAAGGTGCGGAACAAATGCTGTCCGGTTGTATGCTTGTAAAAGCGATACGCACGGATACGTTGGACATCGTCCGTACAGTCAAACTAAAATATCTATGTGGCAGGGCAGTAAAGAAGCTTTGAGGCGGGATAAGCCTCTCGCTTCTTGACCTCTTGCTTCCGGTAGAGAGGAGAATAAAGCTATGATTCAGATGCAGACTTATCTGAAAGTCGCTGATAACACGGGCGCAAAAGAACTCATGTGTATCAGAGTTCTGGGTGGCACCCGCAGAAGATATGCTAACATCGGCGATGTTGTGGTTGCTTCCGTCAAGAAAGCAACACCAGGCGGCGTTGTTAAAAAAGGCGACGTTGTTAAGGCAGTTATCGTTCGTTCCGCAAAGGGTCTCCGCCGCGAGGACGGAACCTATATTCGTTTCGACGAGAACGCTGCCGTTATTATCAAGGAAGACAAAAACCCCAGAGGTACCCGTATTTTTGGACCTGTTGCCCGTGAGCTCAGAGATAAGGATTATATGAAGATCCTTTCGCTTGCTCCCGAGGTTCTGTAAGGAGGCGTTACGGCTATGAATAATCTGCACGTTAAAACGGGCGATACCGTCGTTATCCTGTCCGGCAAGGACAAGGGCAAGCAGGGAAAAGTCCTTGAGGTATCCCCTAAGGAGAAAAAAGTTATCGTTGAGGGTCTCAACATTGTTACAAAGCACGTTAAACCCAGACAGATGGGTCAGCAGGGCGGCATCGTAAAGTGCGAAGCTCCCCTCTATGCGTCAAAGGTTATGGCTGTATGCCCCAAGTGCGGCAAGCCCACAAGGCAGGCTCACAAGATCGAGGCTGACGGCTCTAAGGTAAGAGTATGCAAGCACGCAGACTGCGGCAAAGCTTATTAAGGAAAGGAGTTAATTGATATGGCATCTAATCTTAAGGAACTCTATGTCAGCACAGTGGCTCCCGCTTTAATGAAAAAGTTCGGCTACAAAAGCGTTATGCAGATTCCTAAAATCGATAAGGTCGTTATCAACGTCGGCGCGGGCGAAGCTAAGGAAAACGCCAAGGTCATCGACGCTATCATGACCGATCTCGCCGCTATCACCGGTCAGAAGCCCGTGGTATGCCGCGCTAAGAAATCCGTCGCGAACTTCAAGCTCCGCGAGGGTATGCCTATCGGCGTTAAGGTAACGCTCAGAAGCGAAAAAATGTATGAATTCCTTGACAGACTCTTCAATGTTGCGTTCCCACGTGTACGTGACTTCAGAGGCATCAACGGAAATTCCTTCGACGGAAGAGGAAACTACTCCACAGGTATCAAGGAGCAGCTTATTTTCCCCGAGATCGAGTACGATAAGATCGATAAGGTTCGCGGCATGGATATCAACATCATCACTACCGCAAACACCGACGAGGAGGCAAAGGCTCTGCTGGAGCTGATGGGCGCTCCTTTCGCAAAGTAATAAGGGAGGGATATTCAAATGGCTAAAACGTCTATGAAGATAAAGCAGCAGAGAACTCCTAAGTACAGCACAAGAGCTTACAACAGATGCAAGATCTGCGGCAGACCTCACGCTTATATGAGAAAATTCGGCATCTGCCGTATCTGCTTCAGGGAGCTTGCTCACAGCGGTCAGATTCCCGGCGTGAAGAAAGCAAGCTGGTAATCCCGCCGACGCGCTGTTTTACTAATTAAAGGAGGTTAACCGTTATGCAAATCACAGATACAATTGCGGACATTCTTACGAGAATTCGCAACGCCAATTCCGCAAAGCACGCAACAGTTGACGTTCCCGCTTCCAATATGAAGAAGTCTATCGCTCAGATCCTTGTTGACGAGGGATACATCAAGAGCTTTCAGATAATCGACGACGGAAAGCAGGGAATCATCAGAATTACGCTGAAGTACGGCGAGAACAAGTCCCAGGTCATCACAGGTCTGAGAAGAGTTTCCAAGCCCGGACTTCGTATTTATTCAAGCTGCGAGGATATGCCCAAGGTTATGAAGGGTCTCGGTATCGCTATCGTTTCCACTTCCAAGGGCGTTATGACCGACAAGAAGGCAAGAGAGCTTCACGTCGGCGGAGAAGTCCTTGCATTCGTATGGTAAGGAGGAACAGATATGTCCAGAATAGGTAAAAAGCCCATTGCTGTTCCTGCCGGAGTCGATGTTAAGATCGACGGCTCAACCGTTACGGTAAAGGGACCCAAGGGTACGCTCACAAATACTTTTAATCCCGAGATCATCATCAAGCAGGAGGGTACTGAGATCATTGTTGACCGTCCTTCCGAGAATAAGATGCACAAGTCTCTCCATGGTCTGACAAGAACTCTTATCAACAATATGGTCGAGGGCGTTACAAACGGTTTTACAAAGTCTCTCGAGATCGAGGGCGTAGGTTACCGTGCTGCTAAGCAGGGCAAGAATCTTGTTATGAACCTGGGTTACTCCCATCAGGTGATCGTTCCCGAGATTGACGGCATCACCATTGACGTTCCCAACGCTACAAGCATTGTGGTAAACGGTATCGACAAGCAGGTTGTTGGTCAGTTTGCGGCTGAGATCCGCGAGAAGAGACCTCCCGAGCCGTACAAGGGCAAGGGTATCCGTTATGCGGGCGAGAGAATCATCCGCAAGGAAGGTAAGGCCGGTAAGGGTAAGAAGTAATCCCAAAGCCGCATAAGAATCCTAACATTAGAGAATGGGACAGCCCCCAAGGCGGCTACTATTCTCCGTACAAAAAGGAGTTGAATTATCAATGGTAAAGCAGATCAACAGAAAGGCTGCAAGAGCTAAAAGACAGATCCGTGTACGTTCCAAGATCAGCGGCACAGCTGAGTGTCCAAGACTGAACGTTTTCCGCAGCGCCAAGAACATCTACGCTCAGATCATCGACGATACCGCAGGAGTTACACTCTGCGCGGCTTCCTCTAAGGAAAAGGGCTTCGACGGCAACGGCGGAAACAAAGAGGGCGCTTTCAAGGTAGGCAAGATGATCGCTGAAAAGGCTGCCGCTAAGGGCATTAAGGACGTTGTTTTCGACAGAGCCGGATATCTTTATCACGGCAGAGTTGCAGAGCTTGCAAACGGTGCAAGAGAGGGCGGTCTGAACTTCTAAGTTCGGACGATCAACTAACAAGGAGGTAATACTTTTGGCAAACGCTAAGATAGACGCTTCTGCCATGGAGCTTACGGAAAAAGTTGTTGCTATAAACAGAGTTTCCAAAACCGTTAAGGGCGGACGTATTTTCAAATTTGCCGCTCTCGTGGTAGTAGGCGACGGAAACGGCACAGTAGGCTTCGGCATGGGCAAATCGGGAGAAGTTCCCGACGCTATCCGCAAGGGTATCGAAGACGCTAAGAAAAATCTGATCAAGGTATCCCTCAGGGGTTCCACAATTCCTCACGAGATCATCGGCGCATTCGGCGCAGGCAGAGTTCTCATGAAGCCTGCCGCTCCCGGTACCGGCGTTATCGCCGGCGGACCTGTCCGTGCGGTAATCGAAATGGCTGGAATCAAGGATATCAGAACAAAATCCCTGCGTTCCAACAACGCGTGCAACGTGGTAAGAGCTACCATCAACGGTCTTGCTCAGTGCCGCAGCGCTAAGGAAGTTGCTGAGATCAGAGGCAAATCCGTTAAAGAAATTTTAGGTTAAGGAGGATAAGGACATGGCTATTAAGATCAAGCTTGTCAGAAGCCTTAACAGCGTTAAGAAGGATCAGGCTGCAACAGCTCAGTCGCTGGGACTCCGTAAAATAGGAGACGTTACAGAACAGCCCGACAACGACGCTACCAAGGGTAAGATCCATAAGATCGCCCATCTCGTAGAGGCCACCAAGGCATAAATTACGCAAGGAGGTGCGAAAGCTAATGAAAATTCACGAATTATCCCCCGCTGCGGGCTCCGTCAAGGACGTTAAGCGCGTGGGCAGAGGTCACGGCTCGGGCAACGGCAAGACTGCCGGCAAGGGTCATAAGGGTCAGAACGCGCGCTCCGGCGGCGGAGTAAGACCCGGCTTCGAGGGCGGTCAGATGCCTCTCGCAAGACGTATCCCCAAGAGAGGCTTCAATAATATTTTCGCAGAAAAGATGACAGTTATAAACGTTTCCGACCTTGCGAAGTTCAAGGAAGGCACCGTTGTGGATACCGATATGCTCAAGGCTGCGGGTATCATCAAGAAAGCCGATAACGGCGTTAAGATTCTCGGTAAGGGCGAGCTGAATGTTAAGCTTACCGTACAGGCTGCCGCTTTCTCGGCGTCGGCAAAGGAGAAAATCGAGAAGGCAGGCGGGAAGGCTGAGGTGATGTAATGTGTTTAAGACCTTCAGAAATGCCTGGAAGGTTCCTGAGTTAAGGAATAAGATCCTTTACACATTACTCATTATCCTCATATTCAGAATCGGCTGTCACGTTCCTGTTCCGTTTATGGATCCGGAGGCTGTACAGAGTATGTTTGCTGAGGGAAACTTTCTCAGCTATATGAACATTCTCTCAGGCGGCGCGCTCTCGCAGGGCACGCTGTTCTCGCTGTCGATCCAGCCGTATATCAACGCCTCAATCATCGTTCAGCTTCTCACATACGCTCTTCCTCCGCTGGAAAATCTCCAGAAAGAGGGCGAGTCGGGAAGAAAGAAGCTGCAAAAGATCACAAGCTTTGTTTCGCTTGGCATTGCACTTGTTATGGCCTATGCCTATTATCTCACGCTGAGAAACAATCACGCGCTGACATATACAAGCGGCTTCGCGGGAGTGTTTGCAGGGGCAGTGATCGTACTCGCTTTTGTAGCGGGCGCAAGCCTTGTGGTATGGCTCGGCAACAGGGTTAACGAAAAGGGTATCGGCAACGGTATTTCCATTATACTGTTCGCGGGTATCGTTTCGAGAGGTCCCGGAGCTATTCTGAATATGTTTATCAACGCACATGAAAACAAACACCTTTATATTATAATACCTTTCGTATTGCTGGTATTTGTGGCTATGATAGGCTTTATCGTTTTCATGAACGAATCCGAAAGGCGTATTCCCATTCAGTACGCAAAGCGCGTTGTGGGCAGAAAACAGTACGGCGGACAGAACACCCATATCCCGATCAAAATCGCAATGAGCGGCGTTATGCCTATCATCTTCGCGATGGCGATCATGTCGCTGCCGTCCACGCTGCGTATGTTTATCAATCCCGACAACACAGCCAATCCCGATGGATTTTGGCACAGGTTCTATGTGGGATTTCTGAATTTCTTCAGCTACAACAGTCCATGGTATGCGATACTTTATTTCCTGCTGATAATCGCGTTTAACTATTTTTACGTTTCGATGCAGTATAATCCGATAGAGATTGCCAATAATCTCCGTCAGAACAACGGCGGCATACCGGGTATACGTCCCGGAAAACCAACAAGCGATTATATCCAGAGAGTTCTGGGCAAGATCACGTTGGTGGGAGCTTTCTTCCTCGGCGTTATCGCTATACTGCCTATATTCACGAGCCTTGCCATCAAGGGTCTGAATATCTCAATGGGCGGTACGTCTATCCTTATCGTTGTAAGCGTTGTTCTGGAAACCGTAAGAACGCTTGAATCACAGATGATGATGAGACACCACAAGGGTTTCCTTGAATAAAGGGCACAGTGGAGTCCTCAGTTTGATGAAAACTTTTAGGGAGGATTTTTATGAACCTGATTTTATTGGGCGCTCCGGGCGCAGGAAAAGGCACACAGGCAGAGGTAATCAGCGACAAGCTGGGTATCCCTCAGATATCTACAGGCAACATTCTCCGCGAAGCAGTCAAGAACGGAACGGACATGGGCGTTAAGGCAAAGGGCTTTATGGAAAGCGGCGCTCTCGTTCCCGACGAGGTAGTTATCGGCATCCTCAAGGACAGGATCGCTGAGGACGACTGCAAGAACGGCTTTATCCTCGACGGCTTCCCCAGAACCGTTCCTCAGGCTGAGGCTCTGGAAAGCATGGGCGTGAATATCGACAAGGTCATCTCTCTCGAGGTTGCGGACGAAACCATTCAGGGACGTCTTTCGGGCAGAAGGGTCTGCGAAAAGTGCGGAGCTTCCTATCATGTGGAGTTTAACCCGCCCAAGACCGAAGGCATCTGCGATAAGTGCGGCGGAAACGCTGTTCAGCGTAAGGACGACGCTCCTGAAACGGTTATCGAAAGGCTTCGCACCTACCACGAGCAGACTGCTCCCCTTGTGGATTTCTACGGCAAGAAGGGCAAGCTGGTAACGGTTCAGGGTCAGGACGAGGTAAAGGCTACTTCCGAGCTTGTATTAAAAGCGGTAACTGCTTAAAAGCAGTAATAGCTTGAAGAGAAGCGAGATTTATAATGATTAGTGTAAAATCAAAATCCGAGCTGGATAAGATGCGTAAAATCGGTATTATAACCGCTAATGCGCTTCACTTCGGCGGACAGTCTATAAAAGACGGAATGACAACATTCGAGCTTGACAAAATTATTCACGATTATATCGTACAGCACGGTGCAAAGGCTATGCTTGTGGGCTACGGCGGTTTTCCCGCTTCGTGCTGCATAAGCGTTAACGACCAGCTTATCCACGGTATCCCCTCGAAAAAGGTCAGGATCAGAGAGGGCGATATCGTAAGCGTGGACGTAAGCGCCGAAATGGACGGCTTTCACGGGGATACGGCTTACACTTTTGCCTGCGGAAAAATTTCCAAAGAGGCAGAACAGCTGCTTAAAGTCACCAACGAAAGCCTCTATAAGGGCATTGAACAGGCCGTGCCGGGCAACAGGATAGGCGACATCGGGCATGCGGTGGAGGAATACTGCACCGCTTACGGATACAGCGTATGCAGAAAATATATCGGTCACGGAATCGGAAGGAAGCTTCATGAGGATCCCGAGGTGCCGAACTTCGGCAAGGCGGGACACGGTCCGAGACTTGTGGCAGGTATGACGATTTGCATTGAACCCATGATAAACGCGGTAGGCGAGGACGTAAGAGTTCTTCCCGACGGCTGGACCGTGGTCACAAAATCGGGTTCTCTTGCAGCTCATTTCGAGCATACGGTTGCGATCACTCCCGACGGACCGGTCATATTGACCATACCCACTCTTTAAGAGCGGAAACCGGGACAGGGAGGTATTCTGTGGAAATAAAACCCGGAAGTGTTGTAAGGTCTTTGGCGGGCAGGGACAAGGGCGGCTTTATGGTCGTGGTCTCGGCGGCGGAGGGTTACGTTTTTTTGGCGGACGGCAAGGAGCGCATGCTCGGGTCTCCGAAGAAAAAAAGCGTTAAGCACATCGCCCCCACAAAAACCGTTATTGATCTATGCGATCTGACAGACAGAGGACTGAGAGCCGCTGTCCGCAGATTTACGGACGGTGCGCTGGACGACGCTCCCGTCGAAATATCGAACCCATAAGGAGGCATTTGCTTGTCTAAGGAAGATGTTATCGAGATTGAGGGCACAGTCATTGAAGCTCTGCCTAACGCAATGTTCCAGGTGGAACTTGCAAACGGACACAAAATTCTTGCCCACGTTTCCGGTAAGCTCAGAATGAACTATATCAGGATCGTTCCGGGCGATAAGGTCACGGTGGAAATGTCCCCCTACGACCTGTCTAAGGGCAGGATCACCTGGAGAGCAAAGTAAAAAGTAAGTTTTCTAAGATACGAAGGAGGTATTTAACATGAAAGTAAGACCTTCAGTTAAGCCTATCTGCGAAAAGTGCAAGGTTATCAAGAGAAAAGGCAAAGTCATGATCATCTGCGAGAACCCCAAGCATAAGCAGCGTCAAGGCTAATTAAACAGCATAAGCAAAAATTTTTTGGAGGTGTATTGTAAATGGCACGTATTGCCGGCGTTGACCTGCCGAAGAATAAGAGAGTCGAAATCGGTCTCACTTATATCTACGGTATAGGCCGTAAATCCGCTGAAGTCATCCTCGCAAGCACAGGCGTAAATCCTGACACAAGAGTCAAGGATCTTACCGAGGACGACGTAGCTAAGCTTCGTGAATATATCGATCACAACATCATGGTTGAGGGCGACCTTAGAAGAAACGTTGCTCTTAACATCAAGAGACTCGTTGAGATCGGCTGCTACAGAGGCGTTCGTCACAGAAAGGGTCTGCCCGTAAGAGGTCAGAGAACTAAGACAAACGCAAGAACCCGCAAGGGTCCCGTAAAGACCATCGCGAACAAGAAGAAGTAAGGAGGGACTAATCAAATGGCTCAGGTCAAAGGTAAAAAGACAGTTATCAAGAGACGCCGCGAGCGTAAGAACATTGAAAATGGAGCTGTTCATATTCAGTCCACTTTCAACAACACGATCGTGACTATCACCGATACTCAGGGCAATGCGATCTCATGGGCTTCCGCCGGCGGACTCGGCTTCAGAGGTTCCAAGAAATCCACGCCTTTCGCAGCTCAGACTGCCGCAGAAACAGCCGCTAAGGCTGCTATGGAGCACGGTCTTAAAACCGTTGAGGTTTACGTAAAGGGTCCCGGCGCAGGACGTGAAGCTGCTATCAGAGCTCTCCAGACAGTTGGTCTTGAGGTAAAGCTCATCAAGGATGTTACTCCTATTCCCCACAACGGATGCCGTCCTCCCAAGAGAAGACGCGTCTAATTTACAGGAGGTGTTACTAATATGGCTTTAAATAAAGAACCTATCCTCAAAAGATGCAGGTATCTGGGCATCAGCCCTATGGTAATGGGTATTTCAAAGGAATCCAACAGAAATCCCGGCGCCAACAACAGAAAAAAGGTTTCCGAGTACGGTATGCAGCTGAAAGAAAAGCAGAAGCTGAAGTTCATCTACGGCGTTCTCGAAAAGCCTTTCTACCACTATTTTGAGATCGCTGAAAAAATGGAAGGCAAGACAGGTGACAACCTTATCACCATTCTTGAATCCAGACTTGACAATATCGTTTACAGAATGGGTCTTTCCCTCACAAGACGCGAGGCAAGACAGCTTGTTACCCACAGGCACTTTACAGTAAACGGCAAGCGCGTTAATATTCCGTCCTACAGAGTTAAGGTGGGAGACGTTATCGCTCTCTACGAGGGCAGCCGCAGCAGCGAAAAGTTCAAGGCTGTCGTTGAGCAGACTGCCGGAAGAGTTGTACCTCTCTGGCTTGAACCCAACAAGGCTGACTTTGCCGCTAAGGTGGTTCGTATGCCCGTTCCCGAGGATCTGGACTACGAGACTCAGACTCACCTTATTGTCGAGCTGTACTCCAAGTAATAGGCAGAATACGTTATCCGCAACTCAAAATAGGAGGGTTTTATTATGCTTGAACCAATTCAGAAGGCGGAAATTGAGACCGTCGAGCTTAAAAGCAACGGAACCTACGGCAAATTCACTGTTGCTCCGCTGGAGCGCGGATACGGACATACTCTCGGCAACAGCCTGAGACGTGTTCTGCTCTCTTCTCTTCCCGGCGTGGCTGTGACCTCCGTCAAGATTGACGGCGTTCACCACGAGCTGTCTACAGTTCCCGGCGTTAAGGAGGATGTTACAGAGATCGTCCTTAACCTTAAAGGACTTACCGCAAAGCTTCACAGCGAGGGACCTAAGACTGTCTATGTGGAAGCGGAGGACGAGTGCGAGGTAACTGCGGGTGACATTAAAACTGACTCCGAAGTGGATATTCTTGTTCCGGAAATGCATATTGCTACACTCGGCAAGGACGCTAAGCTTTATATGGAGATCACCATTGATAAGGGACGCGGCTACGTTCCTGCTGAAAAGAATAAGCAGGTATCGGGCTTCGGCATAGACGTTATCGCGGTGGATTCCATTTATACCCCTGTACTGAAGGTGAACTACTCTGTTGAGGATACCCGTCTCGGTCAGGTAACAGACTACGACAAGCTTATTCTTGAAGTCTGGACGGACGGCGTCGTATCCGCAAAAGAGGCTGTTTCACAGGCAGCCAATCTCCTCATTGAGCATCTGAAGCCGTTTACCGAGCTTTCCGATGAATCCGCGATCACAGAGATAATGATCGAAAAGGACGACAAGGGTAAAGAAAAGATCCTTGAGATGACCATTGAGGAACTTGACTTGTCAGTACGTTCCTTCAACTGCTTGAAGAGAGCGGGAATAAACACGGTTGACGATCTTATCAACAAGTCCGAAGAGGAAATGATGAAGGTCAGAAACCTTGGCAAAAAATCCTTCGACGAGGTCAAGGAGAAGCTCCAGTCACTGGGCTTCGACCTCAGCTCCGAGGAGGAATAACACGGCGCTTTCAGACGCCGCAAACTTTGATATGTTAGGAGTGAATATAAATGCCGGGAACCAGAAAACTCGGACGCACAAGCGACCACAGAAAGGCTATGCTCAGAGCTATGGTAACATACCTGCTTGAGAACGGCAAGATCGAAACTACAGTAACCAGAGCCAAAGAGGTTCGCGCTATGGCGGAAAAGATGATCACAACCGCCAAGACAAACGACCTGCACTCCAAGCGTCAGGTTCTTGCTTACGTCACCAAGGAGGACGTGGTAAAGAAGCTTTTTGACGATATCGCACCTAAGTATGCCGACAGAAACGGCGGCTACACAAGGATCGTCAAGATCGGCCCCAGACGTGGCGACGCTGCTGAAATGGCTATTATTTCACTGGTTTGATCTTATAATAATTTAAAAGGCTGAGCCTTTCCCCTGCCGCCGTCTATAGTGACGGTGGCAGGTTTTTTTTAATGGAAGTGCAGTAAAGAAGTATTTATCTTGAATTTGAATGGCTGCATAGAAATATTATGCTATCTGGGAGAAAGGCATGGTGATCCTTTGTTTAATAACTCTCCTGTAAGAGTACTTGGTTTTCCGAGACAGAATGATATTTTCACATCTTTATTCATCTAAATCGTTACCATTTTTGATTTAACATTTTTCAGCAAAAAGCAATGCCGCCGAATTTTGTTCGGCGGCATTGCTTTAGTCAGTCCCTTATAGCCTTTTTAGCCTTGTTTACAATGGACTTGTCGTTCTCATAGGTACGCACCGAGGTGGCGTGTCCGATGTCACCCCACTTGATCTCGGCGAT
>CAMWRN010000010.1 GCA_947176675.1 uncultured Clostridia bacterium
GTTATAAATTTCTCTTACCTTTTTTAGCGCGGTGTTTAAACGATATGTAAGCTGCTTGTAGGTCAATCCCATTTTTTGAGCGGCTTCGCTTCGTTTCTCGCCGTTTAGAAAAACAGCAATAATTAACTGCCTTTCATCTTGTGTAAGATGATTTTCGATTATTTCCATAATCTCCCGAAAGATTTCTTTTCGCTCGATAATCTCGCAGGGACTATTTTGCTCTTTCTCTAACAGTATATCAAGTTCCTTTTCATCACCAATTAAAACCTCGCGTTCCGATAGCCTATCCGCTTGCCTTTGAGCGTAGCGATTACAACTTTTTATGGTTGTATACAGTTCGTTGCTGACGGTAACACTCGTTTTATGGTTAATTATAATGAATTTCATTTGTAATCCTCCTTGAATTGCGGCAATCTAAAATAATTAGTTGCCTTGACGGTATCAGAATTCAAGGATTTTGTGCTGACCCTTGCACTTTAATTTGACAATTATCTGCATTTTTCCAAATTTTATACCCTTTTATGGCAAGCGTCTGTCGAAATAGGTTGAACGGTCTGCACATTGTAGATACGCATAAATTACGGAATAATAATATAGAGAATATATACAAAAAACTGCCGCACATTTACTGTGCGGCAGTCGCCAAAAATCTTATTTTGTTTTAGAAACGTTCTATAATGTCAAAAACATCTCCCTCAATACTGTAAATATCGCTTAGATGTATTTCCTCTCCGGATGTCAAAATCAAAGTTCCTGCGTATTCATCAATACGTCTGAAATTTCCTGTTATTGTTACATATGAGCCACCCGATTTCTTTTTGTCGGGCATAAAGTATTCGACAAATATAAACGGTTGTGTGTCTGCGTACTCTTTAAGGATTTGCACTTTCAAATTTAAGTCATTAATTTCTTCCTCTGTAAGTTCCAGCTTTCGGTCGGTCAGACGAGCGGTTTCCTTGACGGTATCATCATAGCCAGTTAATGCCGCAAATGGAGAAAACTGTGCCGCTCGGTCGTGCATTGACATTTGCGGTCTTGTTTTTGATACGTGGTGCGGCAAGTCAATTATATCATCATATTTACCCATTATGCCTTGTGTCCTCCTATTGTGGAATTTCTGCTTATGGTTGTTGCGCCCTCCTCTAAATTCATACCGCGCAGAACGGCGTTCTTGCCATATTTTCCTTTAAGTTCGACAATGGCTTTCTGCATATTTTTTTCACGTCCAAGGGACTTTTCTTCTTTTTCGTTATCTGCTTGCTTTTTTTCAAAGTCGGTAAAAAAGTCAAGCTGTTCAAACTGATTTTCTTTTTCCGCTTCTGTTTCGGGAATAACACGGCAAGCAACTACATTTATACGCCGAGAGAGTAGACGTTTATCCATAATACGCTCGTACAGTTCCATTGTAGCCGCCACAATTTTATTTGTTGAGGGCGTGTACCTGTCAAGATTTATAGTTCCGTGGGCGTGTTTAGGTATCTTTCTGCCGTATCGGTCAATAGTGACTTCCCCTTGATATTCGCTGCTGATACTGCTGTCCGTAAGATTTTCAATATCATATCCTATTGTAAGCACTATCTGATTTGTTACAAGTCCCTTTTCAACTAAATCAAGTGACAACAAGTCTGTCATTTCACGGACTATCAGCTTTGTTTTTTCATAATTGTACGGAAACTGCAATACTTGTCCTGTGCTTATACTGTTGGTTTCGGGTTTGTACGCCTTTACTTCCTCGACAGTACACGGTTCGTAGCCCCAAGCGTGATCTATTAAAAGTTCTGCGTTCTTTCCCAAAATCCTATACAACATATCTTCGCTTCTATAACCTTTTTGCTGTAGAGACGCCCTTGCTATGTCCCCCATTGTGTAAATATCGTATTCCTCCAGCCTTTTGGCAATACCTTTTCCTACTCTCCAGAAGTCGGTTATGGGAGTATGCTCCCAAAGCTGACGGCGGTATGACATTTCGTCAAGCTCGGCGATCCGCACACCGTTTTCATCGGCAGGAATTTTCTTTGCACCTATATCCATTGCAACCTTGCAAAGATAAAGATTTGTTCCTATTCCTGCCGTTGCGGTAATACCCGTTGTTGCAAGAACGTCCTTGATTATTGTCATTGCAAGTTCTCTTGCTGACATTTTATATGTTTTCAAATATGGAGTTACGTCAATAAAAACCTCGTCAATGGAGTAAACTATAATATCTTCAGGAGCGATATATTTTAAATATATTTGATATATCTCCGCGCTTCGCTTCATATAGTGCGCCATTCTCGGCGGCGCAACTATATAGTCAACTGCAAGGGCAGGATTGCTTTTCAGTTCGCTGTCAAGATATGATTTTTCGATAAAGTCAAATTTATAATTTCTCGTTTGCTTTCTGTAGGTATAGAGCCGCTGGGCGTTTACTTCCTTTACTCTCTGCACCACTTCAAAAAGTCTTGCCCTGCCCGATATACCGTATTGTTTAAGGGACGGAGTTACGGCAAGGCATATTGTCTTTTCTGTGCGGCTTTCATCGGCTACGACAAGGTTTGTGCTAAGAGGGTCTAAACCTCTGTCTACACATTCGCAGCTCGCATAATACGATTTCAAGTCAATGGCGGCATACTGACGTTCCTGCATTTTATCACGCTCCATTCTGTTATATTATACATCTTTTTTATAATAATATCAAATTGTTTTAGGGTTGACGTGTCACAAAATATGTGGTAGAATTGATTTAACGGTTATACAAAAGGAGGTTGGGATATGTCCGAGGATATTTTGCTTGACAGAAATTTATACAGAAAAATAAAAAATATGAATAAGTCCGAGTTAAATCAATTTATCCATAATGTTTATAATACGGGTAAGGAGGACGCATTAAGTGAAATTGAAATTACCGAAATAAAGGGGATAGGTGAAACACGATTAAATAAAATTATGGATATAATTTCAAAAAACATTTGACATTATCATTTTATCGTGTTATACTGAACTTAAAATATTATTAAGGAGGTTTTTTAATGCCGAGAGGTAGAAAAAAAGCAGACACAACAAATGTTATTTTAAACAACGAAAACAACAATATTGAAACGGCAGCGGAAATTACTGCTCCTGTTGAGGTAAAAGCAGAACAGCCTAAAAAAGAAGTCAAATCAGAAAGCCTAAAAGTAAAGCAGGACGAAAACCTAAATCAGCCGCCTCAAAATCGGAAACTGCTGCAAAAACAGCAGCTTCTGCCGATACAGATAAACCAAAGAAAAAAGCGGGCAGAAAGCCAAAAGCCGAAAAAGTTGTTGCGGCAGAAGCTCCCAAAGCTGATAAAAAAACGACCGGCAACGAAAAGAAAACTCCCGCTAAAAGGGGCAGAAAGCCAAGCAATGCAAATAAAAGTGCTGCTCCTGTTCCCGCTCCTGCCGATACTGCGGCAGTCACCACGGAAAAGAAAAAGAGGGCATATAATAAAAAAGCCAAGACACCTAAGACTGCTAAAGCCGAGGACGTTATTATTCAGAGCAGCGGAAACGAGTATTCTATGTCCGATATAACCGAGATGTGTAAAAACGACTACCGCGGCGGTACTCGCAAGCAAATTAAGTCTATAAAAGTTTATATCAAGGCAGAAAACAACGTCGTAAGAGCATATTATGTTGTCAATGACAGCGCAAGCGGTCATATTGATTTATAAGATTTGGGGACTGTTGCATATGTGCAATAGTCCCTTAATTTTATTATTCCATATAATATGTCGATATTCAATCAAGTCTGTTCAATATCTGCTCGGCAATGGCAATTAAATCCATTTCGTGTTCAATTTCATCAGTTATCTCTGCGTCGTCCCAATTATTGCACCCTGCCGCGTGAATAGCAAACGCTTGCATAGTGTGAGGACGTTTACTTTGAGTGTGTGCTATGTAAAGTGCGGCACGATTAACAGCTTGTTTACACATACTCCGAATATCTTCCTGAGAGATATTGTATTTAACGTGTGCTTCCTCTATGATTTCACGAAACAAAAAATTAGCCAAAGCCTTTGGATATGCGTCGGATTGAGTGAGGGCAGCGCTAAGCATAAATTTTACGGTATCTTCATCAATGTCAAGCGTGTTTTCGGGGTCATTATCAAAAAAATTATTCATATGTACTCCTATAAATTTTATTATGTACGGATACTTTATTTATCCGTCCGCATAATTTAGTCCGTTTTCATTCAAATATTTTTCAAGTTCATCAAGGCATTTTACTGTCAGATTACGAATTTTAAACATCTCGCTTCTTGAAAATAAAGCCACATCTTGCAAATAAAAAAAGCCTGCACGATTTAGACAACAATATGTTCTTGTAGATATTTCGCTATCGGATATAGGTATTAAATTTTTTGCTTTTATATCCTTAAAATCAATGCCATATTCTATCATAATGTCTATTAACCTTTTTATTTCTGTATAATTCAGTTTAAAGGAATTTTTCTTGTCTAAACTACTGCCAAGTCTAAATTCTTCATAACTGTAATCATGTAGATTTTCAATATAATTTACTCCGATGTTTTTTAACCATTCAATTAGCTGATTTGAAAAACTGTATGATCCATATGTAAGAAAATCATTTTTAATTTTAACTAATTGTTTGCGGGGAGCGTTTGAAATCTCCAAATCACCATTATTTTTTTCTTCGCCTTTAGAGATAGGATTAAATTCATAATACCATATCCCATATTGCCTTAGAATTTCATCAAGCTCGCTTTGACTTTTTTCTCCAAGCGTATCCGTTTTTGCAATGTCATCTCTCGTTAAAAGTGATATATCCTGCATATAGTTAATTCCGCGACTTATAAGTGAATTTTTTATTCTTTTTGACATTTCAACATCATTTAACGGTAATAAATCACAAATATCAATATCCTTAAAATTTATATCACGTTTTCTCATAACTTCAATTACAATAGGTAAGAAATCGTTTTTTTCATAACTAAATTTGCTTTTCCTTATTTCTTGAATTTGAGTTGCCTTAACCTGTGCATATGTAAACGTACTTATTTTTTCTATGCGATATATCTTTAATTTGTTAAGCCAATCAATAATACCGTCTTTAAAGCCGTATGCTCCGTAGGGCATTATATCCGTATTTGTAACACGCACTATGTTATAATCATTTTTATCAAATCCTTTTACCTCAATATGATTATATGCAAAACCTAAAGGATTTTTTCTAATTTCGTTTATTTGTTCTTGGGATAAATTAAAATCAATCGTAAATTCAACTCTCACAATACCACCGCATTTTTCATTCATCTGTTTTATATCCTATTCCGCATTTGAGCATAACTTCTTCAATCTCTCTTTGCGTTTTCTCTCCCATATTTCGTAAATGAGAAATATTTTCTCTTGTAAAGAAAGCAATGTCCTGCATATACATATAGAATATTCCATTATATTCAAAACAGTTTATAGCCCGATTGGATAATTCAAGTTCTCTGAATGAAATCAAATTCTCTATGCCAATATCTTTAAATTTTAAATTCTGTTTTTTCATTGCATCTATCAATTTTGGCATAAATCCTCTGTAGTCGTGGCTGCTTTCTTTTTTTACGTCTCTAATTTGGCTTTCTTTAATTTGAGCATATGTAAAATTACATATATCTTCAAGCTGGAATATCTTTAATCTGTTTAGCCAGTCAACCATACCTTTAGAAAAGTCATAAGCATTGTATGGCATTAAATCTGTATTAACAAAGATTATGCTATAGTTATTCTTTTCAATCCCCTTTATATCAATATGATCACTGATAAAACCGTCGGGATTAACGATAACCGCTGTTTCCTGTTCACTTGTTACTTCAATATCAACTATCAAGGTTATTTTCATTATATCACCTCTTTAATAACATAATAGTAGCCTTGAGCAAAACCACAAAAACGCAATAAACAAGTGGTTTTGCAAGACATAATAAACAAATTAATCACTAAAAAATATAGAAACAGCCAACCGACTTTGGTATAATTAAATTGTACAAAAAACCACACGAAAGGGGTTGGCTGTTATCTACCGTCAAGAAATTATGCAGGACATAACATTCTTTACTTGTGCACCTAAGGCTCAGTTTTATGATAAGCTCTTTCTTAATCTCGACTTATCCGAGTTCCCCGAATCTGTTGCTAAGACAGGCAGAAAAGGATATTCAAAAATAGCTCTGCTCTGCGCTTTTATCGTTATGAAATGCGAATGTTTTTCCTATATTACGGATTTAGTCGATTATCTTAACAATAATCTGTTGATCGCTCATTACTGCGGTTTTAATATTATGAAACCGCTTCCGTCTTATTGGACTTTTGACAAATTTATCAATAGTCTTGACAATAAGCTTCTCAAAAAGCTTATGCAGTCACAGGTTCTGAAGCTTTCCCAAATGGGTATCATTGATACTTCTTTCATTGCTCTTGATTCCACTCCCGTGAGTGCAAACACTCGTCAGAATAATCCTAAGTCATTTGCTAAAAACAAGTTCTCAAAGGACAATCAGCCTAAGTCTGACAAGGACTGCCGTTTAGGCGTTCACACAGCTTCAAATCAGCATAATGAGCGTAATTTTGAATTCTATTGGGGTTACAAAAATCATTCGCTGGTTGACTGCATTACAGGCTTACCGATCGCTGAGGTAACAACTACTGCCGATGTTGCCGACAGCACAGTTACTCTTGATATTCTAAGCCAAACCAATAATTTTTTATCTATTAAGGAATGTACTTTTATTGCCGATAAAGCTTACGACATAAAGGAAATTTACAATACCGTTAAGGACGTTTATTTCGGTGAATGCGCAATCCCTCTTAACAAACGCAATACTAAAGACCCAAAGAAGCTGCCAAGCGGACACCCTATTTGTGAAGCGGGTCTTGCTATGCACAAAGACGGAAAGTTTTCCGATAATGGAAGAACCCGTCAGAAATACTGCTGTCCTCTGAAGAACTCCAAATGTGCCTCCTGTCCCTGCAATCACAAGAACTGGAATAACGGCAAAAAACATAGGGGCTGCACAAAGTATATCACACTTCCCGATGATTACAGGCTTTCCATTGACCGTGAATGTATCTCCTTCAAGAAGATTTATTCTCTTCGTACCGAAGCTGAGCGTTACAATTCACGTTTTAAGCAGACAGGGCAGGAACGGTTGTGGGTTCGCAGCTTTAATGCTGCACAAAATCTGAACGCCGCTGCACACATTGCATTATTGGCTGTTGCCTCGGCTGCTGTTATCACTAAATCGGACTGCTCCTACCGTTGCTTGAAATCTGTCAAACGTATTGCTTAGCTGCATTGATTTCATATTTTTAAGCCCACTTTTGTCTTTTTTGACTAAGGTCTGCTTTTCTGTACGTGTTTTCCGTCTTGACCTTTCAAGCGGCTTTTTCATTCTAAGCCTTTCAGTCTTTGGGGATGCGTTTTGCTCATCTCTAACATAATAGCATAATTATCATAAATTGTCAATATTTAATAGAATTATGAATTACAAAAAAGCGTATGCACCAAACGGCGCATACGCATAAAACTACATTGATAAATTATTTCGGTCTGCCTGAACGTCCTGCTCGATCTCCTTAAATCCATTATCTTCAAGCTCGTCAAAGAAATGGTTAATGTTTGCAAAATAGGCGTTCTTTTCTTCCTTTTCTGTTGAAAGTTCCATACCGTCCAAACTAAACGGTATAGCTTTTTCGTTTTCGTAGTCAATTTGTATTACTGTCTCCGTAACTACGTTGCCGTCGTCTTTTGTAAGAGTAAGCATATCGCCCTTTAATGTGGCTGTGTGAACGTCGCCTAATGCCTCAATCTGAACAGACTTGCGGTTTCCTGTGATAACGTCGGGAAAAATATCACAAAGCCTTTCAAACAAGTCTTTTTCCTTGCTGTCGTCATTCTGTTCAATTTTTGTCAGTTCAATATGCACTTCTTCAAGACGTGTTTCTGCTTTGAAAAGCTCGTCGGCTCTGGAGAAAGGCTTTTCAACCTCGATTTTCATTACCTCAAGGTCAGCTCGCTTTGCGGCTATTTCTTCCGCTGTTTTCTTGATACCCTCGGCAATGTTATTGATACAGTTATCAAGCCTTACAACATTTCCGATGTCGGTTTCGGGGTTAAGCTCGCAATAATGGTTTTTATTACCCTCCAAACAAGCACCGATTTTTTTACTTAGGCTGTGTTGATATACGGACAGCTTCATACCTCTGTACATACCTATTTCAACGGTTTTACCCTCTGCAATTCGTCCTATGTTTGCACCCAAAGCGGTTTTGATAGCGTTACCGCCCTCCTTGCGGTCGGTGTACTTCACGCCTCCGATTTCAATGGGATAAATTTTCTTGCCCTCGTCATTGATGATAAATTCTGCGGCACTTGCAAGGTCAAAATCCTCTTGATTGTGCTTGTTGATGAGTTCCGATATTCTTATTTCTTCGGGGTACTTTACACGGATTTTGTCCTGCATTTCATAGAGATTTTCCGAGTATCGGGATTTCTCCATTTTAAGGTCTTTTATCTTGTTTTGCAGTTCCATTTCCTCTTTGATAAGGGGATTTCCCGCACAAAGTGCTTTGACTTCCGCATAATCGAGAGCCGCCTCGTCAATATCTGCACATACGCGTTCGGGGGTCTTTGATGTCATAACCTGAGATATAAACTTCTGCTTGTTCTCCAGCATTTGGTACAGATAAGCGTCAAACGTCCTGTCAGTAACATAGCGGTAAATCTGTACTTCGGGGTTTTCATTTCCCTGACGTTCTATACGACCATTCCTCTGTTCCATATCAGACGGACGCATGGGGGCGTCCAAATGGTGCAAAGCTATCATTTTTCTTTGTGCGTTCATTCCTGCTCCGCATTTTGACGTACTTCCGAGTAATATCCTCACCTCTCCTGCGTTCATTTTGTTAAACAGTCCCTGCTTTTTCTCTGCGGTATCGTAATCGTGGATAAATGCAATTTCCTTTTCGGAAACGCCTCTCTCCACAAGTTTGTTTTTAATATCATCATAGATATTAAATTCCTTTGGCGGCATATCCTCAACAGGAGACATCTCCAGTTTTTCAAGCAGTTCAACGGAATGGGATTTATTAAACTTTCCATTTTCAAAAACTGCCGCCTCGGAGATGATTTTAGTATTGTCCTCGTTGGGTCTGCGTATTACAGCAATATCGCCGTCCTTTAATTTATCTTCGTCCTCGTCTGCATTTTTGCTGACGTAATCCTTTATTGTCGGGAAATATGTGTCCTTTTTTATACCGTTTTTCTTTCGGATAATTTCATATCCTGTTTCACTTTCCTCATCGGGGCGGTATATAGCAAATCTGTCCTGTCGGCTTTCCGTCTTTGGAGTTGATAAGTCGCAAAAAATACATTGTGTACTTTTCTTCTCCGCTGTCTGCGTGTAAATGTCAAAAACATTCTGTACGCACATATTGACTTTAGAATTAGGGTCGTCGGGCAATGCAGGGTTTAATAAACGCTGGTCAAGCCCTATTTTACGTCCGTCATTGGTCACACAAAGCATATTATCTCTGTGCGGGTCAACACTTCCGTGACGTATTGCAGTCGCCCTTTCTCCCAAATCCTTAATGCCTCGTTTCTGTATTCTGCTCGGTTTCGCAACAATTTCCTTGACAACAGATACAGGCTTTTCAAGGTCAAGTGTATCTGCCGTCCTTATATCGGCTGCCTGTTTGAAAATAGCCATAAGTTCGGGAAGATTGGTAAATTTGGCAAACCGTGTTTTAAGCTGATACTTTCCGTCACTTTCGGGTTTGAGTTCATAATCGGTAACGACTTCTCCAAAATCAGCCGCCCATTCATCAAAGTGATTTATGCCTAAATCCTTTAAAGTATCGGCTTGCAGATAACGCATAAGCGTGTAAAGCTCTGTCATTGAATTACTGACAGGCGTTCCGCTTGAAAAAATACAGCCTTTACCGTCCGTAAGTTCATCAAGGTATTTTGCTTTCATAAAGAGATTAAACGCTCTTGCAGAACCTCTGCTGCCAAGTCCCGCCACATTACGCATTTTTGTAGCTGTAGCAAGATTTTTGTACATATGACATTCATCAACAAATATCTTGTCAAATCCAAGCTGCTCAAAGTCAATAAAATCGTCCTTGACTTGCTTGTTTTTCAAATCATCAAGCCTCTTTGTGTAGCTTGCTATTGATTTTTCAATGTTTTTTACTGTAAAACTCTTTTTCTTTGTCGGGTTATTTTCACTCATTTTTTCAAGCTCGCTGCGGAGTTTTTCTATTTCCTCATACAAATATTCGCTTTCTCTTTCGGGGGAGAGTCCCATTCGGTCAAACTGTGAGTGTCCTATGATTACGGCGTCCCAGTCGTTTGTTGCCATTTTTGCAAGGAGTTTTGCCCTGTTGTCTTTCTCAAAGTCCTTTTTCGTTGCAACAAGTATGTTAGCATTGGGGTACAGCTTTCTGAAATCATTTCCGATTTGCTCCGTAAGGGAATTTGGAACGGCAAATAAGGATTTGCTATGCAGTCCAAGGCGTTTACCCTCCATTGAAATTGCTATCATTTCATACGTCTTGCCCGCGCCCACGGCATGAGCAAGCAAGGTATTACCGCCGTAAAGTCCCCTTGCTATGGCGTTTTTCTGATGTTCCTTTAATGTTATATCGGTATTCATACCTACAAAATTGAGATGTGAACCGTCATACTCACGGTACCTGAAGGAGTTGAATATTTCATTATATTTATTTACAAGGTCGTTTCTGCGGTCGGGGTCTTTGAAAATCCAGTCGGTAAATTCGGATTTTATGATATTAGCGCAATGTCTGACCGCTTTTGTTTCTTCCTCATTTGTTTTGAGAATATAATTCCCATTTTTGTCGCGTTTATATTCACCATATTCATCTGTAACCCTGTCTTTGACGAGAAGATCGCTGTTGTTTAAAATGCCCTCTATTATTTCATAGGCATTTTTCCTGCGTGTACCGTATGTGTTTATTGCGGTATGGTTTGTCTTTGCTGTCGCTGTCTGTCCCTCAACTTTCCAAGTACCCGCAACCTTGCTGTAGGACACTTTTAATTCAGCCTCGGTTCTTGCGTCGGGTTTAAACTTTTCCAAAATAAACTGGCGTATATAGGCAGGGTCTACCCAGTGAGAGCCAAGTTTTACCGAAATGTCCTTTGCCTCTACCATCGGCGGCATAGCCGCTTGCAGAGCATTATAATTTTTTTCGTATTCATTTGGATTTTTGGAGTTTGCAATATCAAGCATTTTCTTTCTGATATTTCCTGTCAGATATTCGTCCGCTGTAACATATTTCTCTGTTTCCTGCGGCAGCTTGTATATCTGACCGTCAAGCTCGGAAATCAGCTTGTCCTTGTCCATTCCGCAAAGCTCGGTTATAAAGTCAAAATCGATCTTTCCCTTTTCTGAAACGGAAAGTATCAATGCCTCCTCCGCTGTCTCAACGTGAGAAGCGATTATTTTCGGCTTAACCGTATTCTTAGTAAATATATCGGCTTTTCCGATAACCCTTCCGTTTTCGTCCTTGTTTTCCAGAGCGGAGAGAACAAAATAGCCGCTGTCGCCTTTGAACGCTTTTGCATTTTTAGGCGAGGAAATATTTCCGTATTTTTTTACAAAGCTGTCATAAAGGGTATTCAGCTTTTTTCTGCTTTCCGAAACCTTGTCGTCAAGGTACCCAAGACTGTTTTCAAGCTGTAAATTCAGAAGCTCGTGAACGGTATCTCGGAGTTCTATCATTGCTAATGCGCGGTTGAAAATATCCTTTGGAACATTGACCTTTCTCATTGTGTTTTCTGCTTCACGGTAATAAATACTGCCGTTCTTTTCAATAAAGCTGAATTTCCTTGAATTTGCAGGAGCGGGGGTCGTTTCTTTGCCTTTGGGGTCAATTTCAATATCCGACGCCTTATATGTACCCTTAATGTTTTTTATTGCCTCTGCAAGCTGCTGTTTGAGATCTGCGCCCTCTATCGGGATACAGCTTGTGTCCTTTGTGCTGTTTCCGTACAGCTTGTTGCCCTCTGTTATCTTACCTAAAACCATTTCGGGGTGCTGTACAAAATAGTTGTTTACGGACAGGCCCTCCGCTGTTTCAGCCTTTTTCAGCCATTCTATGCTGTCGGGCGTTATTTTAACAGGACGTTCTCTCTTTTGCAGAATAAGAATATCGGAAGTAACCTCCGTACCCGCTGTTGCTTTAAAAGCATTGTTCGGCAAACGGACAGCCCCCAGCAGTTCCGCTCTCTGCGCTATATATCTGCGTATCTCGTCATTTTCCTTGTCCATTGTACCCTTAGATGTAACAAAGGCTATAATGCCCCCTGCGTGTACCTTGTCAAGAGTTTTGGCAAAGAAATAATCGTGAATGTTGAAATTATTGTCATTGTACCGCTTGTCCGAGATTTTATAATCTCCGAAAGGTACGTTACCTATCGCCACATCAAAGGAATTATCGGGAAATGAAGTCTTTTCATACCCTTTTATCTGAATGTCGGCATTTGGGTATAACTGCTGTGCTATTCTGCCTGTGATACTGTCAAGCTCCACGCCGTACAGCTTGCTGTCCTTGTAAAGTTCGGGCAGCATACCAAAAAAGTTTCCCGTACCCATTGCAGGCTCTAATATGTTTCCTTTATCAAATCCCAGATTATTAAGCACGTCATACATTGCGGAGATAACCGTAGGCGAGGTGTAGTGAGCGTTTAGTGTGCTGTGCCTTGCGGCTTCGTATTCTTCGGTGGTAAGCAGTTCTTTAAGTTCCGCATATTCATTGCTCCACTTGGTATTTGTACCGTCAAAGACCTGCGGGATCGCTCCCCAGCCTGTGTATCCTGCAAGAATATCCTGCTCAGCGGGAGCAGCAGCGCGGTTTTCCGCTTCAATGCTTTTCAAGACATTTATAGCCGCTATATTAGCCGAATATCTGTTTTTTGCGCCTCCTATTTCTCCTGAATTTTCATTTGTTATAACATAGTTTTCAGCCTTATTAACAGAGTTTTCCACATTTTCAACGGTTTTTTCAGTAATTTCAAGGAATTTTTCCGTGTTTGCGGCTTCGGATATTATCTTGTCTCTTTCAAGCAAGGTGAAATTGGATTTATAAAAATCCGTCATTGATACCAATTTTTCATCGGGCAGAAGCGTGTCGGCTTCAAGGAGCGTAACATAGTTTCCGCTTATATTTACAATTCTGTAAACACCCTCGTCATTTTCAACCACATCATTTATCTGCGGTTCAAAATTCCCCATTGGGGAATTATCCTCGGCTGACAGACTTTCCTTTTGAACGTCCTTGACACCATTGCCGCTGATATAGCCGTTTGCCTCGTCAATTATCTGCTTAAACTTTCCTTCAAAAAGTTTATCGTTTATACGTACCATAGTCCCGTAGTGCTGGCTAAATACAGGTGACTTAAACATTTTGGGGTCAATGCTTTCAAATTTATTAAGAATAAGCTGTTGAGCCGTTCTTTCAAGGAATTTTTCAGCGTCGGGTGAAAAGCTGTGATTTGCTTTCAGTTTGTCAAATGCCGAGATAATTTTTTGCTCGTCAAACTGTGCATTTTCTTCCTTTGCGGTTATAAGCTCGTTCGTATACTCCGACTTTTCCTCTGACTTGTCGTTTTCGGCGTTTCCTAAATATATTCCGTCTTTTGCAAGAGTAAACTTGTCAACATTGCTTGTAACACTAAATTCAATGCCGCCTGATTTTTCAATCTTGCTTACACCTATTTCATCCGGGTAAATTCCTATAAGCGAGGAAACGGTCACTTCGTTTCCATTATATAAAAATTTATCACCGACAGTTATTTCCGCTGCGGAAATGTGACGTTCTTCCTCCGAATTCCCCAATGGGGAATTATTGTCATCAGTAACGTCCCTATCTGAACGTACAGCATTTTCAACATCTGCCATAAACTGTTTCATAAATGGAGAATTATTAAACTTTTCCTCGTCAACGATTTTACCGCCGACCATTCCTCTTTCCGCTAATTTTCTGCGGATTTCAGCAGTATCAACGTTGAACATATCCTCCTCCAAAACCTTAAATGACATAACCATTTCGTTGTTGTCGAGAGAAGATGTGCAAACGCCGTTTTCAAACCTCCAGTTTCCCGCCTTGCCCCAATCCAACCATAAATCGGGAGCGTTTTCCATATCGGGATTTTTTGAATAAAATCCCGTGGACTTTACGGAAGTGATTACTCTGCGTTCGCCTATACTATCTTTTCTGCGATGATCGGTAATTATAAATTCTGTTCCGACCGACAAAGCCTTTTTAAGCTGATTGAGATTTTTTATATCTTCATTGAATTTCTGCTGTTCGTTATCAGCAGACTTTGTTTCCGATATTTTTTCAGTCTGCATACTGCGGAACATTTCAAAATTACTTCTAAGTTCATCTAAGACGGCGTTTAAAAGAATGGGGTGATTATTCAGAGGAAAATATCTTATTTCCTCCACTTGTTTGGCGGGATAGCCTTTTACAACATTTTTTGCCCACTCAAAATTTTTACGTGAATATCGTTTGTCCCATTCACCGACTTCGCTTACCCTTGCGGCAATAATTAAGGCTATCCTGTCAATAGAATATGTACTCATAAGTTCAGAAATTGCCTTGTCACTGTTGAAGTGCATACCGTCATTGTTACAAATTACAGAGTAACGCATAGACTCGGCACACCTTTCATTTTCACGCATATGGGCAAAATATATCTCCCTTTCTCCCGCTTCTGTAGCCTCTGCCGGAGTTTTTGTATATACGGGCATAATATTTCCGTTGCTTTTTTTGTAAAGCTCTGCCGCTTCTTTCATTTTGTCCTTATTCTTCATTGTACGGTCAAGTATGATATGAAACGCTTCAGGTGACAGCTCCTCGCTTCTTTCAATACCGTCAAAACTGATAGTGCGAACGCGTAAAGCTTCTATCTGTGCGGTATCGGTATTGTCCTGTGCGTTCATATTTTTAACGGCTTCTTCCGTTTCAAACCATTTACCGCCGACTTTAATTTCCGTAACCGAACTATTGTAATCGGGATAATCGGAGGAATAGTCGGTCGGGAAAATATATGTCCTTCCCTCGTAACCGTCTCCAAACTTTGGAGATGTTTTATGCTGTTCTGCCGCGTTACTTTCAAGATCGTTAAGAACATCATCAACGTTTTTCCAAAAATGAGCGAAAAATTCAGTATTGCCGACTTCCTCGGAATTGTTCAAAACGTCAATAGAGTTATCGCATATAAACGCCATTTCTGCATCGTTCGGAATACTCTCCTCGCCGCTGCCATAACGGAAATTGCGTATATTTACGCGGAGCATTTCATCAAGGCTTTCAATATTATTCTTGTCGGCATAAATTTCTTTGTATGCGTCGGTTTGGGAAATATTATCGTCACTTATTTTGTCGGGTACAAGGTATACCTCGCCCGTTTCAAACTTTATTTCGGAGTAAATATACGCATTTTCTTCCGAAAGAACGGATTGCTCGGAGTTTTGAGTTAAATCTACTCTGTTTCCGTTAATATCGTCATACCTTGTAAGTTTAAAGCTTTGCAGTTCGATATTATTAAGCCAACTAACTACAAAACTGTTAGTGTCCTTTTGTCCCTTTGAGCCGTCCGAATATTCCCGATATATGCCTAAACCCGAATTTTCAAATGAAACTGCATTAACTGTTTCATTTTCAAAATCAATTTTAAGAACAACATCGGGATCGCGCATTAAGTCGCCGTTCTGTACATATGTCTGCATAAGAGAAATCATATTGCCGCCTATCCATTCTGCGGACAGCGGTTCATATGAGCCGCTTTCGTAATGCTCATAAGTATGGTTTTTAGCCATAATTTCGGGGAAAAGCTTTTTAAGCTTGTTAAAATTTCTGTGAGAAATAGTATTAGGGATTTTTTTAGGCTTTTGAGCCGTTGCAGTTTCCTGTACTTCGTTATTATAATTCCCCATTGGGGAATTGGCTATTTTATCTTCTCTGCCTTTTTTGCGCTCCAAAATATCCTGTGAAACAACAGTATACTTCAATTTTTCCTGCAAATTTTCTCTGTGCTGTCCAAAATCAATGTGTGAGAACATTTTATCCATTGAATTTGGATCGGTATTTTCAAAATCAATCTGCGTGTCTTTTATTGCGCTAACTCTCCATACATTAGGGCGGTCTGCAAATGTTACAATATCGCCCACGGAAAGTGTATGCGAATTATCATCACGCATTTCATCATTGAGAACGGCAGTTCTTATAGGATTATTTTCCTTAAATTCGGCAAGTATTTTTTCTTCTTCAGGGGTCATTGCCAAATATTTTTCCAGAAACGGTACAAAAACATCAAGAATGCGTCTTGCTTTTTCCTTAACTTCTTCGTTATTGTAAAACGGAAGGTCAGAATTGAATATAAATTCATTTCTATGCCGTATATGATCTACTAACGTGCCGCCGCCTGTGCCTATATCAAATCCGCCGTCATAATCAAATATTTCACCGTCAATATTTGCTGAAACTTTAAAATCTGTTTTGTCATATCCCTCTAAATTCAGTCCTTTTATATTTCTTTCAATACTCTGTTTTTCATCGAGATAGCCTATTACAGCATTTGCAAGAGCAAAACTGATATTGCGGTTGCTTGTCACGAAATTATGAAGCAGTTCGCTTTCGGTAAACCATTCACTCCCGTTATTGCCGCCAAAGCGAAAATCAAGGGTATCGGAATTGTGATTATATACGTTTTTGGAAATAAGCGCATATGCCTTTTCGGTTTTATCCTTGTCAGACAAAATGTCATAGAGCGCACTTTTTATCCTGTTTATTTTTGCCTGATTATCACCTTTGTCCCAGCCACTCAAGGTTGAAACGTCAAAAGCATTGATAAGCCTTTCGGCGGTTTCATTATCCAAATCGGGGATATTATCCGTAAGGAAATTTACGTTGTTGTCCGTTCTGTCGGTATCATCGGATATAATTTCGCTGTTGTTGGCAGAAACATCTTCCTTTGACTTTTCGGCATTTAAAGCGTTAATGACATTAATATCATTAACAAGATTGGCGCTGTATACAAACAATGCGTTATCTCCAGCCTCGTTTAAAAGCTGCTCTTTCCAGTTTCCCACATAACGCTTTATATCAGCGTTGCTATCGCCATTTTTTTCCATACTTAACGAAAAATCTCCGTCTATGTTCTTTATAACGTAGACTTCGTTATTAAGGGTAATTTCGCCTCCGACTTCAATTTTTTCTACAGCTTCTTTGTTTTTTTCCTTTATTAAATCATATAAAGCCTCTTGAAAACTCATTTCCGCAGAGTTTTTAACAGGAAAATCCTCGTCTTTAAAAATAAGACTGTGTTCGTATTTCTTTATATAAGCCGCCATTCTTTCATCAGAAGTCTTTCCCATAGAGCTTTTATCAGCATTAAAAGTCTTTATTTGCTCGGACGTTCCTGTTTCAAGCAATCTGTCATAAAGCATACCGTATCTCGTTTGCAGGGACAGACCGTTCCAGTAAACCGTAAATCTATCTTTTACACCTTTTGCGTGATTTTCGATATGCTGTTTGTCGCTTTCCGTTAAATCATCAACATAATAGCGAATATTGCCCTCGCTTGATATGTGTGCAACGCTGACATAATCGTTAATTCCCTTGTCAAGTCTTGATGTATCATAGCATAAAACGCCGTTGCCGAAATAACCGAAATGTATATTGCCCTCCTGCGTAATTTCGGCGGTTTTTCCCTCGTCCGACAATTCCCCATTGGGGAATTGTTCTTCCGCTTCAAGTACCAGCTTGTTTCTATCACCGAAAACAGTCTTGAATTTTTCAAAATGCTCTGCGGCTTCTCTTATTTTGCCTTCTTCAATGCCCATAGAATTTGAAGTCGCACATACGGATTGTACCTGTTCGATGTAGTTTTCAATGGGTTCAAAGTCGCCCGACTGCAAAGCTATAATGGTATTTTCAAGTACATTTTTTCCCTCCGAATAGTTCTCCCAATCATAGCTGTCATAAAAACGGTTGAGGTCAAGCAAGTGATTATTACCTGCTTCATTGGGTTCAAAACGGTACTTCTCGCTTATGTCATAGAGCATTTCAGCGATAATATCCATACGAACAAAGCTTGAAATATCTTCATTGCGGGCAGTAAAAATGCCGTTATTTTCGCTAACCTCAAATCCGTACTGCCGCATATCCTCCGCAAATTCCTTTAAAACGGGCATAGTTGTCCCGTTCTCGCTGTTTTCAGCGTTTTCAATCAAACTGCGCTTTACAAGTCTGTTTTCGTATTCTTCAAAATCTCCCCATACGTTATCATCAATAACATTTCCATACTTGTCCGCAACAATATATGCCAAGCTGTCGCCGTAATAGTCGTTTTCAAGCATAAAAAACTCTCTGCCGTCTATTTCGGCGTTCTCTATAACGTTCCACGCGCCTGCGTATCCGTCAAGCTCCACACGAAAACTGCTCTCCGTTATTTTCTGCGGCTGCTCCCGCTGATGTTTGTCCATATTAACATCGTTACAATTAAGTTCAAGGTTGGAAATAAAGAGATCAACAGTATTTGTGGCTATACTGTTTTCGGATATGCCGAAATAATAAGCAAAATTTCTTGACGCATAATTGATATAATCGTCAGCGTACTCGGCAAAATATCCCGAATGTATGGGGATAACATCTTCCTTGCAGTTTTCATTAAGGTATGCAATAAAACTATTGCGTCCCTGCTGTTCGCTTTCTGCGGCAATACGCGCGGAATATGCGGCAAATATATCCTCTTTGGTTATGGTCTTGTCAATAAATTCACCGTTTCCGTTATCACCGTCGGGATTAAAATACGTCCACGAAAAAGTATCGGTATTGGGATTATATCCGATAAGGTCTATGTAATTGCCGCCGCTTATGGGGAAGTTTTCAATGAGTTTTCTGTTTTCCTCAATAATAGAATTATCCTCGCGCTCCCTGTCAACATCTCTCCAGTTTGCAATTTCCTCATCAATGTTCGTTATTTTAATTCCGTTTTTCGCTGTAAAGGATAACGCCTCGTCAACACTTTTAAATATTGCAGGCTTGTTATTTTCGTCCCTAAATGCTTTTGCGGAGGATTTATCGGCAGAGTTATATTTCTGAACATAGTAATAGTAATCTCCGTTTGCGGGATTTTCTCGATATGCGATCCTATATGACAGCGGATAGAAAAACTCGTTTTCGGGATTGTCGAACATATCACGAACGGCAGCCATACCGTTAAAACCGCATACCTCGCCTGTCTGAATATTACGGATATTAACAAATCCGTTTGTATCTGCCGTGCGTTCATAGCCGCGCTCCCTGAGAGCCTCCAGCAAATCAAGATTTTTAAAGTTCTCAACCATTGCACGAACGGCAGCGGCGTTTTTATCACCGCTTACCGTTATAGTTGCCTTTTCCCCTCTTATAATGCCGGAAAACTTATTATTGGCATTGCCCGACATCAGAGCGGAAATTTTTCTTGCCGTATCTGCGTCGGTGTCAATGTACTTTTTGTCACGGATATATTTAAATTCCGTATTTCCCAGAATTGTTCTTGCACTTGATGGAAATGCCTTTGCCGCATTTTCGGCTATCTTTTCAGCGGCTACGCTGTCAGCTTTATTTACGGTCACAATGCTTCTGTATTCGCTGATTGTAGCCGAATGGGGTATGTTCGCCGCTTCAAGCTCTTTGACAGCCGCATATGCCGCCTCCTGCGACAGCTTTATAAAATGCCTCTCGTTTGCGGGTATCTGCTGATAAAATTCCTTATTGATATACTCGGTCATTTTAATATCCTCCTGTTACAATAAATTTAGTCGGTAAATCCATGACAAACCAGCCATGGTTTACACGCGCTCATATTTAAGTTATAATGAAAGCAGTGATTGGACTGACGTATTCCTCCTTGGGACAATACGCCCGTGAATAAGACTGTCATCCATGCTTTCATTGTAGCGTTCGTTTTTGCAGGTTGAACCGCCATGTGTGCGTTCGTGTCACCAAACAGACTGAATAGGTAATGAGCAAAGCGTGGTTTTCCGATTACACAAATTCATTCATTGTAAGGAGAGATATTTATGAACGCTGTAGGCATCGACGTTTCCAAAGGTAAAAGTACTGTTGCTGTTCTTCGACCTTTTGGAGAAGTCGTGGCTGAACCATTCAATGTTATTCACAACGATGATGATTTAAACAATCTTATCAAACGTATTAAATCATTGTCGGGTGAAACAAAGGTGGTTATGGAGTACACTGGAAAATATTATGAAGCTATCGCCAGTGAACTCCACAATGCAGGTATATTTGTTTCCGTAGTCAATGCAATTCTCGTACACGACTATGGTGGAAACTCAATCAGAAAGGTCAAGACCGATAAAAAGGACGCTCTGAAGCTTGCTTCCTACGCTCTTGATAAATGGGTTGACCTGCCTGAATATACTCCCGAAGAGGATATTCGCAAAACTCTTAAAATCCTTAACAGGCAGTATATTCAGTACACTAAAATTCAAACCATGCAGAAAAACAACTTGATTTCTCTGCTTGATACTGTTTTCCCTAATGCCAATTCATTGTTTTCATCACATCAAAGGAAATCAGACGGACACGAAAAATGGGTCGATTTCGTATCAAAATTTTATCATGTTGACTGTGTTTCAAAACTTTCATTATCAGCATTTAAACTTAAATATCAAAGCTGGTGCAGAAAGAACAATTACTACTACAAAGAATCTCAGGCTGAGAAAATCCATATATACGCAAGAGAACAAGTCAGTTCATTACCTATGACCGACAGCGTTAAGCTTTTAATTGAACAATCGGTCAATCAGCTTAATTCAATTCTTGAAACTCTTGCTGCAATCAGAAATGAAATGGATAGGCTCTCATCTCAGCTTCCCGAGTACAATACTGTCATGGACTTTTATGGTGTGGGTACTGTCCTCGGTTCGCAGCTTATGGCTGAGATAGGAGATATTAAGCGTTTCCGTAACCGCAAAGCCATTATAGCTTTCGCAGGGCTTGACGCGCCTCCAAATCAGTCTGGAGCCCTTGACGTTAAATCAAGAAGTATTTCCAAACGAGGTTCTCCATCGTTACGTAAAACCTTATTTCAGGTCGTTGACGTTATTATTAAAAAACAACCCGAAAACAACGCTGTTTATCAATTTCTCGATAAGAAACGCTCCGAGGGCAAGCCGTACAAGGTTTACATGATGGCTGCTGCAAACAAGTTCCTGCGTATTTACTATGCTCGTGTTAATGAAGCTTTAAATGCGGTATCTTAATCGCCTCCTGTTAAGTCTGCAATGCGATAAACCTTGGGAGTTTGAGGGCAAAGTCCTCATCAGCCGTTAGGCTGCTTTAAAACAGTTTTGTTTTATTTTTGCTTTTATACATAGACTGCTTCGTGCGTTTTTTTGTCGTGCCTGTTTTTGTATTTGTTAATTATTTGTAAACTATGCTTTTTAGGGCTTGATTTTTATTTGCAGGTCTTATTCCTCGATGGAAAAGCTGTGCGCCCAAACGGTACGCAGATGTTTTATTTTCCCGTTTACGGTCATTTTTCTTGTAAAGGCAGTTCCCATAATTTCTACGGTTTTGCCACTTTTGATACGGTCGGAAAAATTTCTTGACGTATCGGCAATAACAGGAGTGATTTTTCCCGTTTCTCTTTCGGTTACGGAAAAGGTTATCCGCATAATATCTCCGTACCTTATAATTTGCGGCATATTTGATATTTTTCCGATAATAAATACATTGC